>JAKITI010000003.1 GCA_021648145.1 Gammaproteobacteria bacterium | reverse complement strand
TAATCAGTTGGCGATGACGGCTTTGCTCTTCGATTAGTGGCGCATTGACTTCTAAAATTCCTGGCACCCCTTCAGTTTTAGCAAACTCCATGGCGGCATAACTCCAAAGAGAATAGCGCTCGTAAATCAGGTCAAAAGGGTCACTTTGTGCAAGTGCTTCCATTATGTTTGAATTTAGATTTTGGGAAAATATTTCACGCTGACTAGGATCTTTAGAAGTAACCATCGGTAATTGGACGACTGTCACGCCTTGTAGATCAAGAGTGGCTTTGCCTCCCAGCCGTGGAGTAAAAAGAGTGACTTCCGCTCCTTGACTTAAAAAAGATCGAATGACTTCCTGAACATGGATTGAGCATCCTTTATACCCAAAAACGGGTACGCCTAGATCAGTGCAAATGTAGGCAATTTTCATAATTCTACCTGCTGTTTGTTCAATTTATGGTTCTTCAATGGAGACGTGGCCACGTTGTTAAACACGGAACGTAATATGGTTGTATTTTTATCAATATCGAAAGATTGTTCGATCAAATAACGTGCTTGTTGAGCAAGCCGTGTACGTTCCTGCGGTTGGTTTAATAAATCAGTCAATCCCCGAGCAAGTTCTAGCGCATTTTTTTGCGGAACTATCAGTCCCGTCTGGTTGTGTTTGATGGCTTCTGGGATGCCGGTGACATCGGTTGAAATACACGGTGCGCCCAGGGCCATCGCCTCAAGCAAAACGGTCGGTAAGCCATCACGGTTACCATCAGCACCTACCACACAAGGCGCTGCAAATACAGCGGCTTGTTGCAAGCTAGCGATCACTTCTCTTTGGGGACGAGGACCTAAAGTTTTTACTTTATCCTGTAAATTATATTTAAGAATATCTTTATTGAGCGAATCTTCTAGTGGGCCGCCGCCTATAATATGACATTCAAAATTGATATTGGACTGCTGTAGCTCGGCGCAGGCGGCGATCAAATCAGAGAAACCTTTTTTCTCGATTAAACGGCCAACAGCGACAATTCTTGGCGGTCTATTTTTGGGATCAGAATAGAGTAAGCGAGATAAATCGAGACCATTGTAAATGCGTTGTACTTTGCTGGCAGCATGACCAAACTTGTCCTGAAGAAAATCCACATTGTAATCACTGACGGTGATCACCGAGGAGGCATCTTGAATTTTTTGCAGTAAATCATGGTGATTTACGCTTTCATGAAAAATATCTTTGGCGTGAGCGGTAAAAGAGTATGTGATTCCTGAAAATAAAGCGGCTAAACGCGCAACGGTTGTCGTCGAGGTGGCAAAATGGGCATGTAAATGCGTAATACCTTTTTCTTGAACCTGCAAGGCAAGCAAAGCGGCCTGATAAACATCGCGAGCGACCTCGTTCCTTGCCGCATTCAGCCCTGAAACAGAGCCAGGAAGGTCTTTTATCGTAGCCATTAGCTCTCTCCAGAATTCACCTGCACTCAGTACGTTTGAAGCAGGCAAATAGGTGACTGGCGCGCGCACTTTAGCAATCGTGTCCTGAAAATGCGTATCACTGGATTGGCGTAGGGCAAAAATATCGAGTGACAGTCCCGCTTTTTCGTGAGCGAGAATTTCATTGACGATAAATGTTTCTGAATAGCGCGGATAACGCTTTACGACATAACCGACTCGTTCGGATTTGAAATAATTAGACATGATAAATGCACTCACTTGATAAATTGTTTTAGACGATTATGTCAATTGACAGATCTCTCTGATCAAATGTGGTAGTCGGGATAAGCCTTTAAAGTCAAGCTGGTCATGAACAGATGGAGTATCTGAGTTTTGAGAGGCCTTTTTTATCCAGTCAGTAAGGATTTCGGGTGTGACTTGATCAGGAAGAATAACATCAATGATTCCAAGCTCCTGGAGTCGTTTGGCACGTACTAACTGTTCCTTCTTCGGTGTGACACGGGGGATGATGAGCGCACGTTTTTCATAGGATAAAACCTCTGAGACAACGTTATAGCCTCCCATGGCAACTATGCAATCGGCTTGTTGAATAAGATGAGTAGGTTCGCTTACATACTCAAACACCATCAGATTGGCCCTGGTAGTCGCTATGCGATGTAGTTCTGTTTTCATTTCTACCGGCATAAACGGGCCTGTGACTATCACTGCGAACATATCCGCTGGGAGTACGGCCCGAGCAAAGGCTTCGGTTAAACTTGCACCGTCCTGTCCGCCACCTACCATGCATAAAACGAAGCGGCCTTCTTGAAGACCCAGCCTGGTGCGGCTGGGCTTCGTCACGGCTTTATTATGCTGATCAAAATGTATACGACGATCAAAGTAACCCGTGTAACTGACTTTTTCGACTATGTCATCGGGCATCTTATATTCTCGAATTGCATCGTAAACATGTGGATCACTGTAAATCCACACTTTGTCGTAAAAATCACGAATTGTCTTCTCGTTTTCGGCCTTATGCCATTCGACTTTTACTCGCTCAGGTTCATCAAGCACATCCCGCAAGCCCAACACGCAATAAGTATGGCCACGTCGACGGATATTCGATAAGACTTCATCTAGTTCATAGAGCGCGCCACGAGGTACGCTGTCCACAATAAATATATCTGGTTCAAAAGCTTCGATTGATGAACAAATCATTTGAGCACGAATTTTTTTAATATCCTTTAGTGGAATACCCAGCGAACGCGACCGGTAACTACCGTCACTATTCTTGCTTAAAGAGGGTAGTGTGACGCAGTCAACGCCTGGTGGCATTTGAGCCGCATTCGCCTGGCACGCACCTGCCACTATTAAAATATTGGTTGGCAAGTTGCAATCCGCCAGGGCTTGACTGATCATTAGATTGCGTCGCATGTGCCCCATCCCCATAGTGTCATGAGAATATAGAGCAATACGAATTTTTCGCGACATATCGAAGCGAGGTTTATTTGATATAGCGTTCACAGCTTCAGCATAATTTTGAAGAGGTATTTGAGAAATAGGAATTATTTTTTGGGTCACGGGTCTGCTCCTTGAAATTATATGTTGTTGGTTATCCATGTATTGCGTCGCTGGTTCTTAGCTAACAATAATGCCATTACACTAAACTCCGATGAATATAGAGAGGTATGAAAGATTAAAAATAGATAAAAAACAAATGACTGGAAAATGAATCTTCCATGAAAGACAGGTGAAAATTAAACCCTTTAACTAAAACCCATTGTCATAGACAGAGATATTTAGAGTTTCCTTATTAGCCGTAAAGCCCAGCGAACTTACGTCTAATAAGTTATAATAATACCAAGGTAATACAACAAGTTGAAAAGGTGACTAACCATGCCCATCAATCGTGTTCAATTCCAAAAAGGTCTCAACCTTGATGAGTTTATTGAAAAATATGAAAAGGAGGAGTCCGGATGGATTTATTCAAAATAAAGTGGCCTGCAGGTTATCAATGTCCTGAAGTGGGTACAGTAAACACTGTCAACTCACTCGTGAAGACTATCAGTGTAACCAACGTCATCACCAAACGAGTTTGATATCAGGAACCATTTTTCAGGGAACAAAACTCCCGTTGCTGATAATTATGGCTAATCAGGTAGAGTTTTTAAAAAAAAATATAGTACTTGATATTCCACCGTTTTTTCCTGTAAAAATGACATAACAGTTCAGTCCGGCAGACTCCTGACATCACTATCCAACTCTGGATTTACAAGCTCTTCACCCGCAATCACATGCGAACCATCAGCCCATTGACCTAGGTCAATCAACTGACACCGCTCGGAGCAAAATGGGCGCCATAACGCATCGGTAGACCATATGATTTTTTTCTGACAAGCAGGGCAAGAAACTTCTATGTTTTTCATAACATGCAACAACTTAGCTGAAATTCGATATTTTCTGATGTTTTCTCAGAACGTTCATTGAGTGAAGCTTTCATAAAAGTCACGCTAAAACGATGTTTACCGCCACTCATTTCCGTGAAATAAGGCGAACCCTCTGTCAACAAAATACGAATCAATTGAGTATTGGCATCAGGGGTGTGCTGAAAAAAACCTGACGCTGCTACTTTCTCTTGTGGCGACCCACTATCACGAATGGTACGCAAAATTAGCTCTATAGCCTGCCGTATTACGTCAAATCCCTGCTGCCATTGCAGTAAATCTTGTCTACGACGCTCTGGTGGCTGCATCAACCAAAAATGATAAATCGGTAGATCGGAAATACAAGCGCCCCCCGTCATGCAATCTTTTTGCTGGATCGAGTAAAGAAACTCATTACGCTTAGACCCCTGTTGCGCAGGCAAAGCATATAATCGATTCGCTAAGCCTTCAAACTCTTTTAACGTTTTATCGAGCTGTTCTCGATTCACTTCAGGGTTTTTGACCAATTTACCTAAAGTGGCTATCTGCCTGTCGAGCTCTTTAACAATTTCAATCTTAAGATCTGAACGAGAAAACAGAGTTTTAATATCGAGAAGACCCGATAGAGCAGCAGCACTATCCCACGAACTCCCACCACGCTCATGGTAAGCCATTTGATCAAACAGGTATTCAAGACGAAGAAATTTCTTTATTCGTTCATTTTGGGGTTGCTCATAAACAATATATTTAGGCATATAAAATATTAACCAGCACAGCTGGAACTTACTATTCCCAATGGGAAAATTCCCTTGATAAATGCGATATAAATCATAACTGATTCTAATATTGATTAATACTGAAAACTTATTTTAACCAAACATATCAATCAGAAAATAAACAACAAAAACGGTTAATCTCCAGAACACCATATTGCCCGTTGGCCAGCTTTTTGCGAAATAATATTTAGGTTTGAAATCCAGCAGCAGATAATTGCTCTATTTCACTGCCATCATGTACGGTTAAAGATGCAAACTCCCTACGAACGGGGTAATTTTTTCTCAGTTGATCAAATGCCAGCTTTTGCTCTTCAAGCGGCAAAACTAACGTCTTTCTCAAATCTTTATCATCACGGAGAGGGTCATAAACCAGACGCATAATCTCTACCGCAGACCGCCCTTCCTGACTCACCTCTGAAAGTTCAGCCACGGGTAAAAAATCGTCTAGTACTTTTGCAATCGGATATTTCAGATACTCCGCCAACGCTTGATAAAGCATATAAGTGCCACGAATTTTTCCATCCAGACTGTAACCTGCGATGTGAGGTGAAACCAAGGCACAACGTGCAGCAAGCTCTGAATTAACCGCAGGCTCGAATTCCCACACGTCCAGGACAAAAGTCAGGTCAGCTCTTTTCTGGCCTAACTCCAACAATGCCTTACTATCAATGACAGAACCACGCCCTGCATTTAATAAAACTGTCCCTTTTTTTAATCTTTGTAATAAAGGTTGGTTAAACAGATGATGTGTTGGAAAAACCTCATCCAGAGTCAACGGCGTATGCAGACAGATAAAATCAGCTTCCTGAACCAATGCATCAAGCCCAACAAAACCTGGTTCATTTTGTGCGCGTGGTGGATCATTCAAAAGAACTGTATAGCCTAGTGCCTGCAGCCGACGCTGCAAGCGACCACCCACATTGCCGACACCAACAATGCCATACGTTCGATCCGCTGGATCAAACTCTTGCTGCTCTGCAAGTAAAAAAATAGCACTCAGAACGTAATCAACAACTGCATCAGCATTGCAGCCAGGGGCATTTGAAAAGCCAACCTCCTCTTTTTGCAATAAAGAGTGATCAACATGATCCGTTCCGATCGTCGCCGTACCTACAAATTTTACCGGTGAATCTGCAATCAACGCCTGATTTACCTGAGTAACCGAACGCACCAGCAATACATCAATATCAGTTAAATCTGCTGATGTGATCTCCCGCCCAGAACGTAAAACCACATCACCAAACTCTGAAAATATCTCACAAACCTGTGGCATATTTTCATCAGCAAGAATTTTCAGGGGCTTTTTCTTTTTCATACTTCCATTTTACTTTTTTCTGATAATACAGGAAAAACCCGGGCAGATTTAATCGCATTATCTTTTGTTTGTAAAATTTCAATTGGATAATTATCAATCAATAAACTGGTGCCTGGGCTTGGTATTGACTCAAGGTGCTCGATAATCAAGCCATTCAATGTTTTTGGGCCTTTAGTCGGCAAATTTATTTGCATATTTCGATTTAAAGCTCGGATATTGATTGCTCCGTCTACAATACATGAACCATCTTTTTGAGGATGGAGCTCGCGTCCACTGTCAGAAATATCTGTGGTAAATTCACCAACAATTTCTTCCAGAATATCTTCCAGCGTCACCAATCCGAATATTTCACCATACTCATCCACCACAAGTGCTATACGTCTTTTTTGGCGCTGAAAATTCAGTTGCTGAATATTAAGAGGTGTACCTTTAGGTATGAAGTAAGGCTCTTTACTGATTTCAATAATCGCATCAACACTCAATTCGTTTCGATGTAAAAGTGGCAATGCATCTCTCACATGCATCACGCCCATGACATGGTCAATATTGCCACGATAAACTAATAAACGTGTATGTTGACTGCTTGTAATAACCTCAATAATGTCTTCAATCCCTTCATTGAGGTCAATCCCCACGATGTCATTACGTGCAACAATAATGTCTTCAACGGTCACCTTTTCCAAGTCCAGCACATTAAGTAACATTTTTTTGTGCTTCGCCGGAATTAATGCGCCTGCTTCATTAACAACAGCTCTCAGTTCTTCTGCACTCAAATTTTGATGCCCACCTTTGTCGGGCGAAACGCCAATAACAGCTAACATGCTATTCGCAATGGTATTGATGATCCAGATAATAGGGTAAAACAACTTCAACATAGGCAACAACACAACACTCGCAGGAAAAGCGATACGCTCTGGATGTAAAATAGCAAGTGTTTTTGGCCCTACTTCGGCAAAAATAAGTATCACAAATGTCAGCAAGCCTGCTGCAATCGCAATCCCTGCCTCACCCATTAAACGCAATGCAATAATGGTCGCTAGAGATGATGCCAAAATATTAACGAAGTTATTACCCAGCAAGATAACTCCAATCAAACGATCAGGACGCTCCAGCAATTTCGCAACACGCTGCGGCCCAGCTTGCCCCATTTTAACAAGGTGTCTCAAACGGTAACGATTAATACTCATCATTGCCGTTTCGCTTGCAGAAAAAAATGCTGAGAGCAAAATCAATAAAGCCAGAAAACCAAACAAAAACTCTAACGGTATATTATCCATGATCTATTTTTCAGGTCAGTAAAACTTCAAGTACAAGTTTGCTGCCAAAATAGGATAGCAACAAAATAGAGAATGCAACAAGCGTCCAGCGAATGGCCACTCGACCACGCCATCCGAAACGCCATCGCCCTAATAAAAGAATCGCAAATAGTACCCAGGCAATCAGCGATAAAACTGTTTTATGTACAACCTGCTGTGCAAACAGATCCTGCACCGCAACAGCGCCGCTCAACAGCGCCAGGGTATGAAGTACAAAGCCAAGTGTAATGGCCTGAAACAACAGCAGCTCCATAGTTTCCAGCGGAGGCAAGGCTCGCACAAACCCACCAGGCTTTCTGTTTCGTAAACGCCAGTCCTGCACCGCCAGAAGAAGTGCTTGTGCAGCGGCAAGTGCAAGCAGACTATATGCCAACATAGACATCACAATATGAATTTCAAGACTCAACGGTGGCCGCTCTTGAAAGAGGTGCAGAGCCGGCAGTGTCATATCCAGAACAACGGACAAACCTGCTAAAGGCAAAATGGTAATACCGAGATTTTCAACGGGCTTGCTCAACGCAGCAATCCAGAGCAGCAGAACAATCAACAAAGAGGAGAGTGAAATCACACTATAAAAGCCCAGATTCACTCCTGCCGCAGTAAATAAGCTGGGAACCAGAGTCACAACGTGCAAAATAATTGCAACAAACCCTAACGCCAGAATCCCATAGCTCTTCTTTTGTGCTCCCCCAGATGAAATACGCACGACCAACCAGACCGCCGTCATCAAATAAAGAGCCGCAGCAAGAAAACCGGCAAAAGAAGTTAACATTATTATACCTTAAGAGTTGCAATTAAAAAGAGGGTAAATAATGGCATAATCGGGCACCACATGAAAATTTAAAAAACGGGTTACGTGCATTTAATTAAAAATATCATTATTATTGACGCTAATACAAAGACTTAATACTTAATTTTAATAATTTTTAACTTCAAAAATCAAAGCGAAAAATAGGACGCAAGATATAATGACAGCTCCAAACCTCCGGGAATTTAAATGAAATTACGCATACTAGGATGCAGTGGCGGCATCAGCGCACAGCGGCAAACCACCTCTTTCATGGTGGATCACGACATTCTCATTGATGCCGGCACAGGGGCTGGGCAACTCACGCTGGATGAAATGAGCCGTATCCAGCACATTTTTATTACCCACTCACATCTGGATCACATTGCATGCTTGCCTCTGTTAATTGACAGTGTTTTTGATCAAATTACGCGCCCCATTGCAATTCATGCACTGCCAGAAACTATTAAGGCTCTACAGCAACATATATTTAACTGGGTAATCTGGCCTGATTTTTCAGAACTCCCTGACCCCAAGCATCCTGCGATCGCCTATTATCCGTTAATACCTGGGGAAATTTGCACCCTGAATGGTCGCCATTTTGAAATGATTCCGGTCAACCATGTCGTGCCCACTGTTGGCTACCGGGTGAGCCATAAAAACAAAACTTTTGTTTACTCTGGCGATACAACAAGTAACGATAGCTTCTGGAATATTATTAATCATTACGATCACATTGATTTACTGATCATTGAATCTGCATTCGCCAATCAAGATGAAGCGCTTAGCCAACGCGCCAAACATTACTGCCCGAATACATTAGCGGCTGACCTAAAAAAACTAAAACATGATACCCGCATCTATCTGACGCATGCAAAACCTGGAGCTGAACAAGCCATTCTGGCTGAGTGTGAAATAGCACTTTCTGATTTCAATATCAAAGCGCTCAAAGGGGGAGAGGTTTTTCAGCTGTAACATTTGAATGTTACCCTCCACTCCCCTATCATCTACCAACAACCTTAATCAATCACCATAATTAGCTCTTAATCACTATGTTTGACTCACTTTCTGAACGACTTGGCCATACCTTAAAAAAATTACGCGGCCAAGGACGTCTCACTGAAGACAATATCAAAGAAGCTCTGCGCGAAGTGCGTATGGCACTGCTTGAAGCTGATGTCGCATTATCCGTAGTCCGCGATTTCATCAATCGCGTACGCGCACGCTCCATTGGCACGGAGGTTCTACAAAGCCTCACCCCTGGCCAAGCATTGATCAAAGTTGTTAATGAAGAGCTCGTTACGGTGATGGGTGAAGCTAACGAAGCACTTGATTTACGCTCACAACCTCCCGCAGTCATACTGATGGCTGGCTTGCAAGGTTCGGGTAAAACCACTTCAGTTGCTAAATTGGCACGCCTTCTTAAAGAGCGTGAGAAAAAATCAGTTCTGGTCGTCAGTTGCGATGTTTATCGCCCCGCTGCAATTGAACAGTTAAAAACTCTGGCAAATGAAGTCCATGTTGATTTTTTCGAAAGCAGCATTGATCAAAAACCTGTTGATATTGCTCAAAATGCAATTCTCCACGCCAAAAACCACCATATTGATGTTGTAATTGTGGATACTGCCGGTCGCCTACACATAGATGAACAAATGATGGGGGAGATCAAGCAGCTGCATAGCGCCATTAACCCGATCGAAACTCTGTTTGTTGTTGATAGTATGACGGGCCAAGATGCAGCCAACACGGCCAAAGCCTTTGGTGACGCACTCAATTTAACGGGCGTGATACTCACTAAAACGGATGGTGATGCACGTGGAGGCGCAGCACTTTCAGTACGAAAAATCACAGGGAAACCTATCAAATTTCTGGGTGTTGGTGAAAAAACGACAGCATTGGAACCATTTCACCCCGATCGTGTGGCTTCACGTATTTTAGGAATGGGTGATGTACTTTCATTGGTTGAAGAAGTTGAACGCTCTGTTGACCAAAAACAAGCTGCAAAAATGGCTAAAAAGCTGAAAAAAGGAAAAGGCTTTGACCTTTCTGATTTTCGTGATCAACTGCAACAAATTCGTAATATGGGCGGTATGGCGGGTTTGATGGACAAGCTTCCAGGGATGCCCAACATTCCTCAATCCGTTAAAAATCAAGTTAATGACAAAGAGACCGTGAGGCTTGAAGCTATTATTGGCTCCATGACACCTCACGAACGCCGATTCCCTGCCGTTATCAAAGGTTCTCGTAAACGCCGTATTGCTGCTGGCTCCGGCACTCAAATACAAGATGTGAACCGTTTACTCAAACAATTCACTCAAATGCAAAAGATGATGAAGCGAATGAGCAAAAAAGGGGGGATGCAAAAAATGATTCGGGGTCTCAAAGGACAACTCCCATTTTAACTTAAATCCTGCAAGTGCTGGCACTCATCATAGGTGCAAACCACACTCTGTTTTAGGACTATTGTTCCAACGGCCTGAGCGATCATCCCCTGGCTTGGTACAATGTGTACAGCCAATAGAGGAGTAACCTTGCGCAACTAATGGATGAAATGGAAGGTCATGCTCTTTAATATAAAGATCGCGCTCTTCCTTGCTTACATCAACAAGAGGATAAAACTTAATAATTCCATTGCGTTCTTCAAAAATATCTAATGTTGCACGATGCTCAGTTTGCCAACGCATCAGACCTGATACCCAGATATCATAACACCCCTGCAAATTATGGAGTGGCTCAACTTTATTAATTGAACAGCAGAAGTCAGGGTCGGTTTTCCAGGTTTCATCTTTCACCGTATACTCATGCTTCCACGCCTCGGCACACACATCTTCTACTTTTAAATTAAACATTTTTGTCAATTTTTCTTTATATGCCAACGTATCAGGAAAATGAAAACCTGTATCAATAAAGTATACTTTTTGGGTGGGTGCAAAACGTGAAAAAATATGTAGCAAATATGCTGAAGTTGCCGCAAAAGAAGAGGTCAGCATCACTTTGTCTTGAGAAAAATCCTTATAGAGCGCTTGTATTCGCGCCTCTATACTCAGCGAATGATATTTATCATTTAACGCATGAATATCTTTAGCGCTCAAACCTGCACTATTATTACTATCAGATGATGATTTATGCGCCACAGCAGTACTACTTTTAGACATAACTTTAAACCTGCCAAATATGTAATTAGAAACTTAAAAATAGTCCCTTTAAAAACGCCGAGTGTATCATAAATATGACATACTGAGAGGCATCTATACTTGACCAGAGTTCCAATTATTTTTATGAATCCGCCTGCAAGCGCAAACGTACTCGTAATTTCCGATGTGACTCAGAAGTGATGTTATCAATAAAAATAATGACAGATTTCTTCTCTTTTTTTATTGTTTGAAACCGTAATATAACCAGCCCCTTATGTAAATAGATTTGCCCCAAAAGCACCCCTTCAACATACGTTCCTTCATTATAAAAAATTTTCCACCGACTACTTTCCAGCCAGATCAGGCGAACCACCGACTGTTTGCTGCACATACGAACATGTAAATTTGTCTGTAAAAATAATTCAAGCGCTATCAGAAAAAATAGAAAAACAGATAACCAGGCAGGAATAGGAATTATCAATAAAATCAAAACCGCACCTCCATGCATAAAGCACAAAAGTGCAAACAATATCCGAGAGGGTTTTAAGTCAAGATGCAGCGGCGTTGCGTATTTGGGTGATAACATGATTTAACCCTGAATCCTTGGGTTTGCTGCGAGCCATAAGCCATTCAAGCAACTCATTATCGGGATAGTTTAACAGTGAGAGAAAAGTATTTTTTTCTTTTTTAGAAAGTGCATCGTAACGAGCATCAAAAAACCCCAACAGCAATACATCCAGTTCACGCATCCCGCGCCTGCACTGCCAGCGCACTTTTGAGCGAGGGTCATCCATAAACAACGACAATCCTGATTTTTATTTTTTCCCACCCCACATCAAGCCTTACGAACAGCAAAAGAGAGCCCCTCACCGATGAAATCATCTAGGCACAACACGGCATGCCATGCGCAATGATCTATATCTTGCTGTGGCAACAATACGACATCACCTGGATTCACAATATAAAAATGTCCCCGCTCAACAAGTTGCTGTGCAAAAGCAGGAAGACGATTAATCAATTTTTCTAATGGTTCGTTATCCTGCTCATCCAGATAAACAGACAATGAGGTATTGTTTAATGCTTTTGAATATAAATACTCAATCTCTTCTGTGTTATTCACAAGCTGCATCAAAGAAGAGGCATCAGGGCGTGATAAAAAAAACTGGATTTCATCAACTAAAGCTTGTTTGGACAAAGTTAACCAACCCGTACGCCCACTGAGCTGTGCATAAACAACCCCTTGATGACCTTTCTCTATATCTTGATGAAACTGTGCTCCACCCTCAGGTGCATTAAAAAAAATGATCCGCTCAACATATGAAACATCGTGGGCACCAAGTACTTTACATAATACCTTTTTCAGCTCTTCATTACGGCTGATCAGTGCTGACTCTGGGAAAATAGCCTCTGTAAACTCTGCAGCGTATTGTTGGCGAGCAGGGTCAGCCGCAACATCTTCATAAGACTCTAATCCAAAAGAGAAACGAAACCGTAATGAAGCATCCTTCTCTACAAAAGAGAGCCAGGAAAGCTTCAACCACAAATTCTCAGCAACAACCTTACCCTCTTCAATCACATCACACTCTATTTTTTCAATCGCTTGAGGGTCATTTTCATCATAAATACTGGAAAGTATTTCAAAGCGATGGGATAAACGTGAAAAATAAGGGGGTTGAGAAAGTAACTCATTACACTCTTCATCATCAAGCACATCACTCACTAATTGATACGATTCATCTATATGTGTTTCATGCTCTATTAGCCGTTTGGAATCAATAAATCCTGATAGAACAATGGGCTCAGACAGCTTCCAGGCATCACAAATATCTTCTACTAAAACAACCTGGCTTTGGGGTGCACTGGAATCACTCACCCAGCCTCGATGTGCACCCCGTTGCTGCAATTTAATAACAATATCACCACCCAGATTTTCAGATAAAGCTTGTGCTTCATAAGCGAAAATATCAGAGCCACCAACATAATGTCGTGATGCACCTTTTTTTATATAATTTTTTTTCAAGTCTTGAACTTAAAAGTTTTTAGCTTTATACGTAATGTCTGCTTCTGATTTTAGCGCTTTAATATAACCCGTTAAATCAGCCATTCCATGCATACGACTCTGCATTTGCTCAGCGCCTTGCCATTCAGGCGTGCCCGCTTTATGTACTTCACCTACTTTTACTCCTGAAACAACAGCCACAATATAATCACCAGAAGGAAGTTCAAATCCAGAAATCACTTTTTTATCACCCACAGGTTTTTCAGCTTTAAAAACATGATCTAATATTGAACGACTCACCTCTTGATTGTTACGTGTTACAAACCCAGGCTCTTTCCAATCATAGCCACTTTCACCAGCCAACCCTTTACCATTAGTGCCGCCTTTCATATCAGCAAGTAACTTGTCACCTTCCAGTTTCACTAACTTCAAGGCTTCAGTACGACGGAGATCGTTTATAATAGTCTCTTTCACTTCTTCAAAAGGACGAATACTTGAATCTTCATGTTTATCAATACGAACCACGACCAACCGATCATGAGCAATCTCCAAAACTTCACTATTATTTTTTTCGCCCAGAACATCGTTACTAAAAGCAGTCGAATTTACTTTCGAATTTTTTGCAATTCCACCGCCCTGCCCTCGACTGAAAAGAGAGGTTTTCTGTATGGACAGACCTAGTTCATCCACGACTGCACCCAGACTTTCAGGGGTTTCATAAGTGAGATTTGCCAAAGTTTCTGCTTGATCAAGAAAAATATCAGCTGCTTTTTGCTGAACAATATCTTCTTTTAGTTGATCACTCACCTCTTCAAATGGCTTTGTTTTACCACCTTGAATATCAGTCAGTTTGATCAAGTGATAGCCAAAGCTACTTTTCACAGGCTCGCTAACTTCGCCTTTATTAAGAGAAAATGCTGATTCTTCAAACGCATCATCCATCACACCTTTACTAAAAAAATCTAAATCACCACCAAGTTCAGCTGAACCAGGATCTTGAGAAAACTCTTTAGCCAGCAGTGAAAAATCTTCTCCTGACTTGATACGTTTCAGTAAGTCATCTGCTTTTTTCAGTGCTGAAGAGTCATCTGTCTCTTCATCCACTAAAATTAAAATATGGCTGGCTCGGCGCTGCTCTTCTTCTGTCAATTCGGCCAGACGATCTTCATAAAGATTTCGAACCTCTTCATCAGTCACGTCAACAGACTTGGCAACACCATCCACACTCAATTCAACATATTGCAAACTCACCTTTTCAGGTATTGCATAGCGCTCTTTATGGGTATCGTAATACGACTGCAAAGCATCGTCACTCACTATTGCTTTTCCTATGAACTGATCTACAGGAACAGTCAAATAGCTCAATTCACGCTGCTGCTCACTAAGCACAACCAATGCCTCTATTTCATTGGGTGTTGAAAATGAGCTGTTTATAATTCCTGCCTGCCTTTGATCCACAAAAAGTGCGCGTCGATAATGAGCCTCAAATTCAGCAGGCTGCATACCTTGCATTGCCAATGTACGCTTATATCGCTCACTATCAAAACCATTATCCCCTTGAAAAGCATCAATATCTTTAATTGATAAGCTTAACTGGGTATCACTCACCCAAAAACCATCATCAACACCCGCTTGGTGCAACAACTCCGTTTCAACGAGACGGTCAATGACCTCCTGCTTAACACGCTGCTCTCCCAATAATTCGATATCAAAATTTTCACCGTACATAGATTGAAGGCGAGATCGTTCACGTTGATACTCGTTTTGGTAGTCACGCTGAGTAATGTCAACACCATTTACGCTGGCAACACTGACCACGACCTCATTTTCATAATTATTAATTCCCCAAAGAGCAAAAGGAATAATAATCAGACCAACGATCATCCAGGAAAGCGGCCCTTTTGCACGGTTTCTAATAAATTGCAGCATTTTTTCTAACTCTCTTTAATATAATTAAGCCACTATTACTATAGGAGCGTTCACAAAATAAATTACAATGTATATATTTCAGACATAAAAAAAGGCGTATCCCATAACAAGATACACCCTTTATTTGGCGGAGCGGACGGGACTCGAACCCGCGACCACCGGCGTGACAGGCCGGTATTCTAACCAACTGAACTACCGCTCCATAAATGGTGGGTGCTACAGGGGTCGAACCTGTGACCCTCGCCTTGTAAGGGCGATGCTCTACCAGCTGAGCTAAGCACCCAAATTTACTTGAAGGCTAACCTTCTTTAACTGCATCTTTAAGCGCTTTACCCGGCTTAAATGCAGGAATTTTTGAAGCGGCAATACTAATAGCCTCACCAGTTTGTGGGTTTCTACCTGTACGCGCTGAACGCTCACGAACAGTAAAAGTACCAAAGCCTACCAATGAGATCTGCTCACCTTTTCTTAAGGTCTCAGTAACAGCATTAATCATTCCATCCAAGGCCTTACCAGCATCTGCTTTAGATATATCAGCAAACGCAGAAATCTCATCAATAAACCCAGACTTATTCACAAGCATACTCCTAATTAGTATGAAACAAACTCTAAAATTATAAAGAGTGCGAACTTTACATCAAGGGCGAAATAAAAACAACAATTTCGCCTGTCATTATTACACTAAACGCTTACTGCATTAGCGTTTGGCATCCATTGGCGCGAACTCTACAGCGCATGCTTAAGCTTGTCAACGAAAATATTATTTTTTATAAAAATAAACCACTTCACAAAAAATAAAGTGGCTTTTTGATTAGTTTTTAGAGTTTAATGGGGCCTGATTTCCGTACCAGCAACAGAGTCTGAAACCCTATTATTTAGCAAAGCATCCTCTATCTCTTTTTTAGAAAGTGCTTGAGGTGCTTCAACCAATGCAGCCGCTAACACTTCATCAATCCACTGAACAGGCTGAATATCCAGATTATGCTTAATATTTTCTGGAATTTCAGCAAGGTCTCGTACATTTTCTTCAGGAATCAGAACCTTCTGTATTCCACCTCGATGCGCAGCTAGTAATTTCTCTTTAAGCCCTCCAATAGGCAGTACTTTTCCCCGCAATGTGATTTCTCCCGTCATTGCAAGATTAGACTTAACAGGAATCCCAGTTAACACTGAAACTAAAGCAACACACATTCCAATACCAGCACTTGGGCCATCTTTAGGTATGGCTCCTTCGGGCACATGAATATGAATATCATGTTTCTGGTAAAAATCAGGTTGAATCCCCAGCCTTGCTGCTCGGTGCCGTACAACTGTCATCGCTGCTTGTATTGACTCCTGCATCACCTCACCTAACTGCCCAGTAATGTTGAGCCTCCCTTTACCTGGTACCTTGGCCGCTTCAATGACCAAAAGATCACCACCAACCTCAGTCCACGCCAACCCTGTTACTTGCCCCACCTGAGCTTGCTCTTCAGCAATCCCGTAACGAAAACGCCTTACTCCAAGGTATTTTTCAAGATGGCGTGTACCAACAGAAACCTTTTTCCCTTTACTCTTATTTAGCAAAATAGCTTTAACAACCTTGCGACAAATTTTTGAAATTTCTCTCTCTAGACTTCGTACACCCGCTTCTCGCGTATAGTAGCGAATAATATCCCAAACAGCACCTTCAGAAATGCTTGCCTCCTCTTTTTTCAGGCCATTATTTTTCATTTGCTTTGGAATTATATAGCGTATGGCAATATTCAGCTTTTCATCTTCGGTATACCCCGACAGCCTGATAACTTCCATGCGATCAAGCAACGGAGATGGGATATTCAGACTATTTGCTGTTGCAACAAACATGATCTCAGAGAGATCATAATCTGCCTCTAAATAGTGATCATTAAATGTATGATTTTGCTCAGGATCCAGCACTTCAAGCAACGCAGATGCCGGGTCACCTCGGGAATCCATCGCCATTTTATCCACTTCATCCAGTAAAAACAGTGGGTTATTTGCTTTAACCTTAGATAAACTCTGTATAATTTTTCCAGGCATTGCACCGATGTAAGTACGCCGATGACCACGAATTTCAGCCTCATCTCGTACACCACCTAAAGACATCCGTACAAACTTACGCCCTGTCGCTTTTGCAATAGAGTGCCCAAGCGTTGTTTTTCCAACCCCTGGCGGCCCAACCAAGCATAAGATAGGCCCTTTTAATTTTTTAACGCGCTGTTGAACAGCTAGATATTCCAAGATTCGCTCTTTGACTTTATCAAGCCCATAGTGATCATCATCCAGCGTTTGCATTGCTTCATCCAGATCGTGCTTGACCTTGCTGCGCTTTTTCCAGGGAAGTCCGACCATCCAGTCAATGTAGTTTCTGACTACTGTTGATTCAGCTGACATCGGCGACATCATTTTCAATTTACCAAGCTCAGCAACAACCTTCTTTTTAGTCTCCTTAGGCATCCCTGCTTTTTCAATTTTGAGTGAAATTTCTTCAATTTCATTCGGCACATCATCCATCTCACCCAGCTCTTTTTGAATGGCTTTCATTTGTTCATTCAAATAATACTCTCGCTGGCTTTTTTCCATCTGATTTTTCACACGACCGCGAATACGCTTTTCAACCTGAAGCAGGTCAATTTCTGATTCAAGAAGCACCATAAGGCGCTCCAAACGAACAGCAATATCCTCTATTTCCAGAACCTCTTGACGCGCCTCTATCTTAAGAACCATATGCGCTGCAATGCTATCCACTAAACGGCTAGGATCTTCAATACTCGCCAGTGATGTAAGAAGCTCAGCAGGCAAACTATTATTCAATTTAACATACTGCTCGAACTGCCCAAGCAAAGAGCGGCACAGCACCTCAGTATTTTCTCCCTCTGCAAGTGTACCTTCAAGCATTGCAATATGTGCAGAGTAAAAATCGTCGGTTTCAAAAACTTCCAGAATCGTTGCACGTTTTACCCCTTCAACCAGTACCTTCACGGTACCATCAGGAAGCCTTAATAACTGCAATACTGTTGAAAGTGTTCCTGAACTGTAAATATCATCAGGATTAGGATCGTCAACAGTCGCGTTCTTTTGAGCAACAAGCATAATTTGCTTGTCGCCTTCCATCGCAACCTGCAGAGCCTTTATTGATTTTTCCCGCCCAACAAATAGAGGAATGACCATGTGTGGATAAACGACCACATCCCTTAACGGCAATATCGGAAATAACACTTTATCTAAAACTTTATCGTTATTTTGTTCCATAATCACCCTTTCTAAAATAATGGATTACACTATATTCATAGTGGCTAAACCTGCCAATTTTATCAGGGCATGTGTCGCAAGATTTATATCTAAGATAGTATGAGGGTAGGTATGGGCAATTAAGAAAAAATCAAGGACTATGACCTTAATCTGAATATTTCGATACTATCGCTCAGGATGTTGGCTTTAAAGGGAGGTCTACAAAGAAATTCTGCGCCAATGTTTACGAACGGCAGAAAAAATACTTTTAAAGATCATCAAATTAGTTAACAATCAATTTTCACAACATACTCAGCAACACCATCAATTTATGAAAAATTATGGTGTTGCAAAGTCTATTTTAGTCGTTATTGCGCCTGCTTCTGTTCGCCTCCATCAAAAATCAGAAGAGGTTCAGTCTCTGAATTAATAACGCCCTCATCAATAACAACCTTACTCACATTATCCATTGAAGGTAAATCGTACATCGTATCAAGTAAAACTCGCTCTAAAATAGAACGCAACCCCCGAGCACCTGTTTTACGCTCCATCGCTTTTGAAGCAATAGCTTTCAATGCATCTTCACGAAACTCAAGTTCAGCATTTTCCATTTCAAACAAACGTGAATATTGCTTTATTAATGCATTATTTGGCTCTGTCAAAATACGAATCAAAGCTTCCTCGTCCAGCTCTTCCAAGGTTGCCAATACAGGTAGCCGCCCAATGAACTCAGGAATCAAACCATATTTAACAAGATCTTCCATCTCTATATTAGAAAGCAGCTGACCTATCTGACTTTCATCATCTTTACTTTTGACTGCCGCTGAAAAACCAATACTACTTTTTTCAGTTCTATCACGGATAATTTTATCCAGCCCAGAAAATGCACCACCACAAATAAAAAGTATATTGCTGGTATCAACCTGTAAAAACTCTTGTTGAGGGTGCTTTCTACCCCCTTGAGGAGGTACCGAAGCAATGGTTCCCTCAATCAGCTTAAGCAGTGCTTGCTGAACACCTTCCCCCGAAACATCCCGAGTAATTGATGGATTATCTGATTTACGCGAAATCTTATCGATCTCATCAATATAAACGATCCCGGACTGAGCTTTTTCAACATCATAATCACATTTTTGCAGCAGTTTCTGGATGATATTTTCAACATCCTCACCCACATAACCTGCTTCAGTCAAAGTCGTTGCATCAGCAATTGTAAAAGGAACATCCAACATTCTGGCAAGTGTTTCAGCCAGCAATGTTTTACCACAGCCTGTTGGGCCAATCAGCAATATATTACTTTTTGAAAGCTCAACTTCATCCTTGTTTTCGCTCGCGGCGTTCAAACGTTTATAATGATTATAAACAGCAACGGCTAACACCTTCTTGGCATGAGACTGGCCGATCACATAATCATCCAGTGTCTTCTTGATTTCACGAGGTGAAGGAAGCTTAGCCCCTTCAACAGATGTGGCTTGATCACTCACCTCTTCCCGAATAATGTCATTACATAACTCGACACACTCGTCACACACAAATACTGCTGGACCTGCAATCAGCTTGCGCACTTCATGCTGACTCTTCCCGCAAAAAGAGCAATAAAGTAATTTTTCGCTATCACCTTTATTCTGCTTGTCGTCACTCATAACAGTCTCCGCTTTATCATTATATCCAGACAGTATTACTGTCAGTTTTTAAAAATCATATCCAGCTTTAAAAATAACAACAGTTCAAGCATCCCTATGAGTCATCACTGTATCGATAATCCCATATTCAGCCGCTTCCTTTGCATTCATAAAATTATCACGATCGGTATCTTTTTGGATAACATCCATCGGTTGCCCCGTATGCTTAACCATAATGTTATTCAAACGATCCCTAACCGCAAGAATTTCCCGTGCATGAATATCAAAATCAGACGCTTGCCCCTGAAACCCACCTAATGGCTGGTGAATCATAATCCGTGAATGAGGTAAACAATAACGTTTATTTTTAGCACCACCCGTCAATAATAACGCGCCCATACTTGCAGCTTGACCAATGCACAACGTACTCACATCGGGCTTGATAAACTGCATAGTATCGTAAATCGCCAACCCAGCACTCACTGAACCACCTGGTGAATTAATGTATAGATGAATATCTTTCTCAGGGTTTTCTGATTCCAAAAACAGCAATTGGGCGACCACCAAATTAGCCATATGATCTTCAACAGGCCCAACCAAAAAAATAACCCGCTCTTTTAAGAGACGTGAATAAATATCATATGCACGTTCACCCCGAGAGGATTGCTCTACAACCATAGGAACAAGTGATTGAGTTATCGTTCCTGCAACCCCTTGATTCATTGTATCAATCATTAAATTTGCCTTATGCTGCCATTATTGTACTGCTAACTTTACTAAGCAACTTTCTTGCTATCATCAACAAGCTCGCTCATAGTCATTATTCGCTCTGATACATCAGAGTTTTCTAAAACCCATTCGACAACCTGATCTTCAAGTACCAACGATTCAACTCCAGCCAGACGTCGACGATCATCGCCGTAATACCAATTAACGACCTCTTCAGGTTTTTCATAACCCGAAGCAATCATATTGACCGTATCGCGCACACTTTCTGCTTTAATTTTAATCTCTTGCTGCTTTGCTATTTCTGAAAGAATGAGCCCTAAAGAGACCTTACGCTCAGCTTGTTTTTCAAAAACAGTTAAGGGCAATTGCATATTAGCCGCATCAACGCCTTGTTGCGCCAACTTATCTGCAAACTCCTGACGTAAATTTTTCATCTCCTCTTGAACCATCACTTTTGGAAGCTCTACTTCATTAACTTCCAATAGTGCATCCATAACATTACCCTTGATTTTGTCTTTCAAACGCTGCTCAAGTTCAACATCACATCGCTCTTTTACCTGATTACGAAATGCATTAACATCACCATCAGCGATACCCAGCTGCTTTACAAAATCTGAATCAACTTCCGGTAATTTTGGTTCGAAAACGGCGTGTACTTCCACCTCAAAAGAGACAGGCTTACCGGCCAGCTCTTTAACATGATAACTTTCAGGAAACTCCAAGCTTAAGGTGCGACTTTCCCCTGCCTTAGCGTCAATCAAACCCTCTTCAAAACCCTTGATCATTCCATTTGAACCGAGTGTAACAGAGACATGCTCACCACGATTACCATTAAACTCTTCGCCATCAATCGTGCCAACAAAGTCTATCTCGACACGATCTTTATTTTTTGCTTTACGATCGACCTTCTTCCAGGATAAATTTTGCTCGCGCAAAACATCAATCATCTTGTCCACATCTTCATCGACAACCTCAGACTGTGGCTTTTCAATTTTCATTTTTTCTATTGATACAATTTCAACCTCGGGGAATACTTCAAAAATTGCAGCAAATTGGAACTCGTCTTCTTTTTCGATTTCAAATCGTGGAGGTCCCGCTAATTTCAAGGATTCTTTTTGAATTGCTTCAGAGAAAGCACTCTTTACTAATTCATCAAGCACTTCCTGCTTAACTTGTGAACTGTAACGGCTCTTCACAACACTCAAGGGAACTTTCCCAAGACGAAACCCATCAATTTTTACTTTTTTGGAGAGCGACTTTAAACGCACCTGCATCTCCTGGTCGACCTTATCAGCCTCAATCCCCATACTCATACGGCGCTCAAGACCTTGAGTTTCAGTTAATGCAATTTCCATCCAAACTCCTCAAAACAAATAATAATTATTCCAATCAAACTTAATTTTGCAACATACAAAACACTGCAAACCATTATATAGTAAAAACTAGCTATAATAATGTTATTGGTTCAACCAAAATGGCAGCCAATAATTTGCATACTTTGAATTAACATTTTTCGGAAAAAAACAATAATATGGTGCGAAAGGAGAGACTCGAACTCTCACGGGTTACCCCACAGGAACCTAAATCCAGCGCGTCTACCAATTCCGCCACTCTCGCATTCAGACATTTCAAAATTTAAAAGTTCGACTATTATACAGAATAGGCCTGAAAAGTCTCACTTTTAATTTTAAAAATCAAAAGAAATCAAACTATGTACTAATAATCAAGGCTGCCAAGTACGACCACTTAGCGGAAGCCTATAGAAATGGGGTGAACGATGGGGCTCGAACCCACGACCACCGGAATCACAATCCAGGGCTCTACCAACTGAGCTACGCTCACCATAAATGGTGCGCCCGGCAGGACTCGAACCTGCTACCCTCGGCTTAGAAGGCCGATGCTCTATCCAGATGAGCTACGGGCGCATGATCAAACTACACAAGGCTTTATCTTAAAATTTGGTCGGGGTAGAGAGATTCGAACTCCCGACATCCTGCTCCCAAAGCAGGCGCGCTACCAGACTGCGCTATACCCCGAAACCACAACGACAGCATTATCAACCGTAATTGAGGACGCGATGATACTCACCCAAGCTTATCCCGTCAATCCTTTTATACATTTTTTTTCACGCTCAACTGGGGTTTCTAGGTTGAACAAAAAGCCATGCGACCAAAAAAGCCAGGCACGCTAAAAATGCTGCGAAAAAGTAACTATACATCGCGCCGTAAGCTGTCCAGATATAGCCACTATATAAACTTCCAAAAGCACTGCCAGCGCCAAAGCCTAAGCTGCTATATAACGCCTGTCCACGTCCCTGATTCGGGCCAGAAAAATATTGATGTATTAATAGTATAGCGGCGGCATGATACATACCAAAACTTGCCGCATGTAATATTTGTGCAAACAAGAGAGTACCAAGCTGATCAGGATACAAGCCAATCAGCACCCAACGCAATGCGGTGATCACCATACTTAGCAACAATAAATGGCGCAACCCTAACCAACCAACCAACCGAGCCATCACCAGAAATATACCTATTTCAGCCACCACACCAAGCGCCCAAAGCCACCCGATCATCTGCCCGGAATAACCAACATCAGTGAGATAAATAGTAAAAAATGTGTAATATGGCCCATGACTGGCTTGAATTAGAAAACAACCCAAAAAAAGCCCGATCACCGCAGGGTTTAATAAAATCCCCAAAAAAGGTTCGAGCTTCTCATGATGCTCTCTCTTTTTACACTCAGGCACAAGCAGGCTCACGCCCCATATACCCAGCAACATCACCACCAACACCCATGGCAATATAGAAACCCCATAGACATCCAGCGCCCAACCCATCAAAATTACAGCGATGACAAAGCCGACAGAGCCCCACAGTCGAATTCGACTGTAGCGATGAGAGTCACCTTCCATATGAGAGAGTGTTATGGCTTCGAACTGGGGCAGTATCGCATTCCAGAAAAAATTGAAGACGATCATGACAAACAGTAACCAACCGTAAGTTGTACCGTAAAAGACACCACAAAAACCCAGAGCTGCAGCCAATGTTCCCCAGCGCACCAGACGAATATGTCGCCCCGTCTTATCTGCAATCCAACCCCAAATATTGGGCGAAATGATCTTGGTGGCCATTGCCAGCGCCATTAAAGTTCCAATTTCTTGCGCACTAAAACCCAGTGAATCCAGATAGACTGACCAATAGGGCATAAGAAGCCCGACGGATGCAAAAAAGAGCAGGTAAAAACCGGACAAACGCCAGTAGAGCATGGGTTCTGTTATTTTTTATTATTTGAGTGAAGCTGGAATCACGGGCGTTGTCGAATTTACGTCTATATTTTGAGCACGATGACGTAGCAGGTGATCCATCAACACAATCGCCATCATCGCCTCAGCAATAGGAACCGCTCGAATACCAACACAGGGATCATGCCGCCCCAAAGTCACCACTTCGACAGGCTCGCCTTGAAGATTAACACTGCGCCCAGGAATGCGAATACTTGAGGTCGGTTTGAGTGCAATACTGGCCACAATATCCTGACCCGATGAAATTCCACCCAATACCCCACCCGCTTCATTACTGCAAAACCCATCAGGTGTCATTTCATCGCGATGTTCGCTGCCTTTTTGTTCAACACAAGAAAAGCCTGCACCGACTTCAACGCCCTTGACGGCATTAATCCCCATCAGCGCATGAGCAATATCAGCATCCAGACGATCAAAAACAGGTTCGCCCAATCCAGGAATCAGACCCGTCGCCACCACATTCACCCGCGCACCGACAGAGTCACCCGCTTTACGCAGGTCATCCATGTATTGCTCTAATGCTTCAATTTTTTCGGCATCAGGAAAGAAAAAAGGGTTCTCTTCAATCACACTCCAGTCAAAAGCTTCTGCCTTAATCGGCCCCAACTGCGCCAAATAGCCTCGAATTTCCACACCTAACTGCTCTTTTAGGTATTTTTTTGCGATCGCTCCTGCTGCAACACGCATCGCTGTTTCTCGTGCGGAAGAACGCCCACCGCCACGATAATCACGAAAACCATATTTTTGTTGATACGTGTAATCCGCATGCCCTGGGCGAAAACGATCCATAATGTCTGAATAATCTTTAGAGCGCTGATCCGTATTTTGAATGATTAGACCGATTGGCGTTCCCGTTGTTTTGCCTTCAAACAGACCGGATAAAATCTGAACTTTATCTTCTTCTCGGCGCTGCGTTGTATGGCGTGACTTACCGGGGCGACGACGCTCCAGATCATCTTGCAGATCGGCTTCTGAAAGCGCCAATCCCGGCGGGCAACCATCCACGATACAGCCAATCGCTGCACCATGACTTTCACCAAAAGATGTAACCGTAAACAACTTGCCGATTGTGCTTCCTGACATAACGCCTAGACCTAAATATTATTTGTTAATTGCTATTTTTAAAACACGTAACAAGGCACTATTTTCCTGAGGTGTTCCCACCGTGATACGCAACTTGTTTTTGAGGCGCTCCTCATTAAAAAAGCGCACTAATATTTTCTCATTTTTAAATGTTTGATAAAGTACTTCCGCCCCACCCGCACATTCATGCGGTATTTCGACAAGCAAAAAATTAGCCTGACTGGGCAGCGAGACCAGCCCCAACTTATTGAACTCCTGCGCCATACGCGACCGCTCATCACGCACCGCCTGCCAAGTTAGCTTTGCAGCCACCTGATCCTGCAACGCAGCCATTCCAAGCTGCTGGGAAATGGCATCCATATTGTAACTATCTTTCGTTTTACCCAGCATTGGTTCGATCAGATTAATTGAACCCATACCATAACCAAAACGCAATCCTGCCAAAGAGTAACCTTTACTTAAAGTACGTAAAATAACAACGTTGTCAAAACGATTAAGTAACTCAATTGCACTATAGTGTTGATCAGGATCAATAAAATCGACATAGGCTTCATCAACAACCAAAATGCCATCAAGCTCTTGTGCAATTTCAGCCAGTTGTTTCACAGGAATTAATTTACCTGAGGGTGCATGAGGGTTCACAACAAATGTCATTTTAACCCCGAACGCATTCATCTGCTTCGCAAAATCATCGGCAAGCTCCCAATCCGATGTCAGCGGCACACGCATCACAGGGCTATCATGAATCGCCGCCAACACAGGATAAAGCGAATAACTTGGATCAGCGATACCGATCGGTGCTCCCACCTCAACAAAGGTTGTCAGCAACAGACGCAGCAATTCATCACCGCCATTGGTGGCGATAATATTTTCGAGTTTAACGTGGTGTAGCTCAGCCGCGACTTCTCGAAATTGCCGAGCTGTCGGTGAGGGGTAACGCCTCAAGCTCGCAACATCAATTTGCTTCAATACATCCGCAACGCTTTGAGGCGGCGGGTAAGGATTTTCATTGGTATTTAACTTAATCACAGACTCATCTTCAGGCTGCTCCCCTGATGTATACCCCACCATCGCTTTTATATTTTTTCGCTCAAAACTTCTCATGAATCAGACAATCTCTCATCCAGTCGTTATAATCTGCGGCAGATTATAACCTATTCGATGCCCCATGAAGCCAACAGAAACACCCATTCCATACACAATCCGCCTGAGTGCTCGTGCCAAACGTCTGCAAATGAAGGTATCGGCGCAAGGAAAAGTTGAGGTGGTGCTCCCCAAAGGAGTGAATGCAAAGGTTGTCGAACCTTTTGTTAAAAAACATCAACAGTGGCTCACAGAGACCTTGCAACGTTTAAAGACACAACAAACCACCAAATCCGAGCTATCTTTTCCTGACACCATTCACCTGAAAGCCATTAAGCAAAGCTTTAATATTGCCTATTATTATATCAACAATAAAAACGACTTATTAAAACGAACAGCCCCTGAAACTGTTAAAATTTTCTCTGATCATAACTCGCATAAAAAAAAGGCCCTTCAGCAGTGGTTAAACATGACCGCCAAAGAGACTCTCATTCCCTGGCTTCATCAAACCAGTGAAACGCTCAATTTGCCTTTCAACAAAGCCACGATACGCGCACAAAAAACACGTTGGGGTAGCTGTTCATCCCGTAAAAATATCAGTATCAATCGTAACCTTCTGTTTTTACCTAAGTCCGTTGTACAGTATCTTTTTATTCATGAGCTGTGCCATACAAAACACCTCAATCACTCGAAAGCATACTGGGCATTTGTTGAAAAAATGGAGCCAAACTATAAAGCCCTGGATCGAGCTTTGCACCATGCCAACAGGCAAGTTCCACATTGGGCTTTGCCGTAAATATTCTAATGAAACTTTGGCAATAGCGCGTCATAATACAACCATTAAATCACCCTATTCAGGCTATGTTCAATATCGAGTTTGTAAAATAATTTGAAAGAATTCGTTAAAACATACACGGGAGTGTTAATGTATGAAGTCACTCATTATTACCTTACTACTTGGCATCTCATTTCTTTCAAACCCCGCTCTTTCAGAAGAGACCGAAAGTAGTGGAGTGGCCAATGAAAAGCTGGATCGTATTGATCAAAAGCTTGATACGCTCATCGACTCACAAAACAAGACCTATAAAATAGTCAAAGACGACCCCATCGGCAGCAAGAATTTTGGCGTAGAACTTAATATCGCCCGGTTGCTTGTTTTTGAAGAGGAGAGAGCAGTTTCGGGTGGTTTTTCACTTTTTGATCATAAAAGAAAGGTGGAGTACGCTTTCCCAATTTTCTATCAAAACAGCATAAAAAACGACGGCTATTGGGGAGATGCTGAAAATAATAAGAGGTCAATCCGAATCTCGACCATCGACTTCCATTACAGAACCTTTTTAAACGATCGATTAAATGGCTTTTACATAAGTGGTTTTACTCGATTAGCCTATTTAAAGGGGACGTTACAGTGCAATTATTATGGTGTTTACGAAACTTCCTCTTGCTCTCGATCGACAAAAAGCGAAACTAAACTTGGCGTTGGTGTTGGGATAGGTTATCGAATATTTTCATCCAAACGGCTCTATTGGGGCACAAGCCTCTCCATTGGTAAATATATTACAGGTGATAAATACGACTTTGAGCTGGGTGAGTTTGATGATGGTGAATACATCTTCGATATGGAACTTCTGAAATTTGGCTGGGCTTTTTGATTCTCACCAAATGACCAATAATGAGTTATTCAGAATCACTGGTCTGATAAAACTCAACCACTTCATCCAGTATTCGTGTTCGTTTCATTGGCGGCAGACTTTCCAAGAATATTTTCCCGTAACTTTTCCCCAGCAACCTAGGGTCACACAGCATCAATACACCACGATCAGTCACATCGCGAATCAAACGTCCCGCCCCTTGCTTCAAAGTGATGACTGCATTCGGCAGTTGATAATCTCTGAATGGATTTTTCCCTTGGGAGCGCAATGCCTCTAACCGTGCTTGAAGCACAGGATCACCTGGCGACGCAAACGGTAACTTATCAATAATGACACAAGAGAGCGCTTCCCCGCGCACATCCACACCCTCCCAAAAACTGCTGGAACCCAGTAATACGGCGTTACCCAGAGAACGAAACTGCTCCAGCAACTCATTTCGCGGTGCGGTGCCTTGCACCAACAGTGGAAACTCCAGCGTCTTTTGCAATAACTCCGCCGCTTCTTTAAGGGCTCGGTGACTGGTAAACAACATGAAAGTACGTCCACCACACGCATTAAGCACTGGCAAAGCAGACTCCACCACCGCTTGCGTATAATTTTCAGCCGCCGGAGCTGGCATACGAGCGGGCAGGTAGAGCAGTGTTTGCTCTTGATAGTTAAACGGGCTCCCCCAGCAGTACATTTTTGCATCGAACAGGCCTAACTGTGATGAAAAGTGATCAAATTTTTCATTCACCGCCAATGTCGCCGAAGTAAATATCCAAGCACGTTTTTGCCCTTTCATCTGCGCTGAAAAAATGTCGGCAATATTCATCGGGGTCAGGTGCAAAACAAAAGATTGTTTTAATGTTTCAAACCAGTGAATGTGCTGCTCGGGAGTTTCCCCTGTTAATTTTACAAAGCACTCATTAAGCTCTTTACAACGCTGCAATGCACGCTTTAAAGCACTGCTTCGCTCTTCAGCCAACTCTAGCTGAGACTCCAACCCTTCAAAGCCCTCAGTTAAATCTTTAATAGCCTCAATGACGACCGGTTGTTTTGAAACGTTAATCCACGGCGCTCGCTGTGAATCTACGCCCAACGACAGACGCATATCACGCACTAATTTTTCCAGACGATCCGCAGCCAATAACAGTGACTCCATATCCGCCGCATCTTGCATCTGTGCAATACGGGCATCGTGGCAAAGCTCCAATAACTGACGACCACTCAGTGACGTTCCAAAAAAGTGACTCGCCACTTCGGGCAGTTGATGTGCTTCATCAAAAATTACGGCATTGGCTCCAGGCAATAACTCGCCAAAGCCTTCGTCACGCAGCGCCATATCTGCAAAAAAGAGGTGATGATTCACCACTAGAATTTCAGCCTTTTGCGCTTTACGCCGTGCCTTCATCAGGTGACAGTCATTAAAGTCCTGACACTCCTGACCCAAGCAGTTTTCAGTGGTCGATGTCACCACAAACCAGATGGGGGAATCTTCAGGAACTTCACTAAATTCAGCAATATCACCACTCTTAGTTCTTCCAGACCATTTGTGAATCTGTTGCAGTTGAGCCATATTTTTAGGTGTACGAAAACGCCCTTTTAGCTCATTATTTTTCAGGCGATGCAAACATAAATAGTTGGCCCGACCTTTCAATAGCGCCATGCTGACTGGCTCGGTTAAAGCGGCTCTAATTTGAGGTAGGTCTCGATAGTAAAGTTGGTCCTGAAGGTTTTTAGTGCCTGTTGAAATAATGACTTTATTGCCCGAAAGAAGTGCGGGCACTAGGTAGGCCATGGTTTTCCCCGTGCCCGTGCCCGCTTCACAAATCAGCACACCATAATCATCCAGCGCCTGCATCACCGCTTCAGCCATCTCCTGCTGCGGCTTTCGGGGCGCAAAGGATTCGAGTGTTTTTGCAAGCGGCCCTTTTTCGCTGAGTATTTCGGTAATGGATTGCATTGAATTGTTTGTGCTAACTATTGCTTTGAATTATCCCAAACCTCGTTATCAACCACCCCTTCATTTTCTATCCAGACAAGCCGCCCAATAATTTTAAACTTGGCCACAGACATTGCACCACGTTTTTTACGTTTACTGTCTGTCTCCGCTAAATCACCCATAATTTCTTCTCGATCCAACTCATAAATTTCAACAGGTTCATAACTTTCATTCATGAGCACTAACACAACACTATGCCACTCTTGATCAATTTTGATCTGCCCGATACGCTGCGTTGATTTTCCTTCATCAAAAATAACGCGGCCCTTAATTTGAATTTTCTTACCTTTTAAACGCCCTCGACCCACAGCATCATAACCACCCACGCCAGAGTCACACAACTCAAGATCAAGCAACCTGGCCGCATCGTTTAGTGCAATTTCACCGCTGACCCCACCGAGGCTTTTGCCTGTAGCTTTACGGTAGTCGGCCGCTAATTTACGTGCCTCAGAAATCAACTTATCAACAGAATAAACACTCATGCAGATACCCTTATAATTTCTCAAATAGAGCAATTGATTCAACATGCGTGGTATGAGGAAACATATCCATCACTCCCGCACTCACCAGGCGATAACCATGTGTATTGACAATTTCTCCCGCATCACGCGCCAATGTTGCTGGGTTACAAGAGACATAAACAATGCGAGAAACGCCCAGCTTTGGCAGCTGAGCAATCACTTCGGCGGCACCCGCACGCGCAGGGTCAATCAATAGCTTATCAAACCCGCCCCCAAACCAGCTCTGCTTCTCTGGGTCATCAGAAAGATCTGCACTAAAAAATTCAGCATTGGTGATGCCATTATGCGCTGCATTTTGACGCGCTCGATCGACCAGACCTTCATCGCCCTCAACACCGACAACGGAGCCAGCTTTACGTGCCAGTGGCAATGAAAAATTACCCAGACCACAAAATAGATCCAAAATTCGCTCATCCGGTTGAGGGTCAAGCATGTCAACCGCCAGACTCATCATCTTGCGATTAATATCTGCATTCACTTGCATAAAATCGAGCGGATTAAATAGAAATTCGAGACCAAACTCAGGCAATTTATAACTTAATTGTGCGATTGAAGGGTAAAGCAAAGTGACCGTATCTGGCCCTTTAGGCTGAAGGTAAATTTGAAAGTTTTTAGTTTCAGCAAAGGCTTTCAAACGCGCTTTATCATCGTCACCCAGTGGGTCAAGGGTTCGAAAAATCAGAGCAACACAATCATCACCAATCGCCACTTCAATTTGAGGAATACGTTCACGTGCTGTCAGCCCCATCATGAGCTCACGCAATTCAAGCAGGTGCTCTCCAATGGCGGGATGCAACACCTCACAACGCTGAATATCTGCAAGAAAACTACTGGAGCGTTCGCGAAAACCGATCAATACCGACTCTTTTTTGAAAACGTATTTTGCACCCAACCGAGCTTTACGACGATAGCCCCAATGTGGGCCAGTCAGTGGTGGTAGTACAGTTTCTGGCTGCACTTTGCCTAGGTGCTGTAAATTTTCCAAAAGAACTTGCTGCTTGGCATGAATTTGAACTTCTGGCTTCATATGTTGCAAGCTACAACCGCCACAAATTTCAAAGTGTGCACAGTGGGGTTCAATGCGATCAACAGAAGCTTTTATGACTTCAATACAGTCACCTTCGCTGTAGCTTTTTCGGCTACGAGAAGATCGAAACATGACTTCTTCGCCAGGCAGTGCGCCACGAATAAATACCGCTTTACCATCAACATGCGCAACACCACGGCTATCATGATTCAGTGATTCAATCACAGCATGCTGCGGCTCGGTTTCAACCTGTTTTTTTCTACGCCTTCTAGCCATCAAATACACCGGTCGACAGATAGCGATCGCCACGATCGCAAATAATTGTGACAATCACTGCATTTGTCACCTCTTTGGATAGACGTAATGCTGCACTGACCGCACCCCCCGATGAAATGCCCGCAAAAATGCCTTCATCACGCGCCAATGCCTTAGTCGTCAATTCTGAGTCTTGCTGAGAAATATCTAATATCCGATCCACACGGGAGAAGTCACAAATTTTAGGCATATAGGCTTCGGGCCAGCGCCTGATACCAGGAACATTTGCGCCATCTTCCGGTTGAACACCGACAATCTGGATTTCTGAGTTTTGTTCTTTGAAATAGCGAGAGCATCCCATGATAGTTCCCGTCGTTCCCATCGCGCTCACAAAATGAGTGATCTTCCCGTCAGTTTCACGGTAAATTTCAGGGGCTGTTGTTTCATAATGTGCGTTGGGATTATCTCGGTTTGAGAACTGATCCAGAATACGACCTTTGCCTTGAGCCTCCATAGCACGAGCCGTATCAATGGCCTCTTCCATGCCGCCTGCTTGTGACGTTAAAATAATTTCAGAACCATAGGCCTTCATGATAGAGCGACGCTCGACACTCATATGCTCAGGCATAACAAGCACCAAGCGATAACCTTTAATCGCAGCAACCATCGCCAGTGCAATTCCGGTATTTCCGCTCGTGGCTTCAATAAGCGTGTCACCTGACTGAATCTCACCACGCGCCTCTGCATGGGAAATCATACTGAGTGCTGCCCGATCTTTTACAGACCCCGCAGGATTGTTGCCTTCCAGTTTGACCAATAATATATTTGTAGTTTTACCGGGTAGACGCTGTAATTTTACAAGGGGGGTTTGACCAATACACGCTTCGACTGTTGAGTAATCCATAATCGACCCCAATAAGAAAAAACGTGCATTGTAACGGAAAAATATTGTTGATGAATGTTAGAATTTCAGGGTTTTCAAATATTCAGAGAAGTCTGCACCTAAAGTAGGATGTTTGAGTGCGCACTCAACGGTTGCCTGCAGATAGCCTAGCTTACTTCCACAATCATGGCGAACGCCATCAAACTCATAAGCTAACACGTGCTCTTCATTCAACAACTTAGCGATTCCATCTGTTAACTGTATTTCGCCACCTGCACCTTTACCCACACTTTTCAGTAAATGAAAAATTCTAGGAGTTAAAATATAACGCCCCACAACCGCTAATGTTGATGGTGCGTCATCTGGGTTTGGTTTTTCCACAATACCGTTCAATTGCGTCACATTTTTAGCAAAAGGAGTGCTGCTTACAATACCGTATTTATTAGTTTCTGACTCTTCTACTTGCTCAACCCCTAAAACACTACAGCTATACTTCGCGTAGACATCAACCATTTGAGACATCGTACCTTTTGAACCACTGTCAATTAGATCATCGGCCAATATAACAGCAAAAGGATTTCGCCCTACGACTGATGCCGCACACAACACCGCATGCCCCAAACCCAGTGCTTCAGGCTGGCGAATATAGACACAGTTCACACCTTTAGGCAGTATATTCCTGACGACCTCTAACAACTCATTTTTATTATGTTTTTCTAATTGACTTTCCAGCGCATAGTTTTTATCAAAATGATCTTCAATCGCACGTTTAGCACTGCTTGTTACAAAAATAAGCTCTGTAATACCCGCTTCAATTGCCTCTTCAACCGCATACTGAATCAAAGGTTTGTCAACAACAGGTAGCATCTCTTTAGGGTTTGCTTTTGTCGCCGGTAAAAAACGTGTTCCCATTCCTGCGACAGGAAATACGGCTTTTTTAATTCTTTTTTCCATATAACTTCTCTTTAACAGATAATAATGATAGAGGTGCTATCTATTGATCTCGTCCATAAACATCTTCGAAACGAACGATATCATCTTCGCCCAAATAAGCACCCGACTGAACTTCAATAAGCTCTAATGGCATAATCCCTGGATTTTCTAGGCGATGGGTCTCCCCTATCGGGATATAAGTTGACTGGTTTTCAGTTAAAAGAAATGTTTTATCGCCGCAAGTCACATTTGCTGTTCCCTTAACAACAATCCAATGCTCAGCGCGATGGTGATGTTTTTGAAGAGAGAGAGTTTCACCTGGGTTTACAACAATTCGCTTTACTTGAAATCGATCACCCGCATCAATCCCTTCATACGTCCCCCAAGGGCGCGATACACGCCGGTGGTTTTTGAGCTCAGGACGTTGCTCTTTTTTTAGCTGATTAACAATCTGTTTTACATCCTGTGCGCAAGATTTATGAACAACCATGACTGCGTCAGAAGATTCAATAACAATAACATCTTCCATGCCAACCACGGAAACCAGCCGGCTCTCAGAAATCATTAAACTATTTTTGGTGTTATGAGTATAAACCTGCCCTTTCAGCACATTACCTTGCTCATTTCGATCACTAACCTCCCAAATTGCAGACCACTCACCGACATCAGACCACCCAGCATCAAGCGGAACAACACAAGAACGCAGTTTTGACAGGCTGTTGTTTGCTGTTATTTTTTCCATTACAGCATAATCGATTGAATCATCAGGGCAAGACTCAAAAAGTGAGCGATCAACACGGTAGAAATCACCATCTAAAGAACCTTGCTCATACGCTTTATTACAAGCATAAAAAATATCGGGTTGATACTCCTTAATAGCATCAATCCAGCATGATGCCCTCATCATGAACATGCCACTATTCCACAAGTACTTTCCTGATTTTATATAGGATTTTGCTGTTGATTGATCAGGCTTTTCTACAAAACACTCAATCTCATAAGCATGTTTCTCAGCTGAACTACTACTGCCACCAATAGCAGCACCCTCCTTAATATAACCATAGCCTGTTTCAGGACGGGTAGGAACAATACCAAAGGTGACAAGATACCCATTAGAAGCTAGCTCAGCACCTTTTGCTACAACATTGTGAAATGCCGTTTTATCCAATATCACATGATCTGCTGGCATCACCAATAAAACAGGATCTTGATCTTTTGAGTGGTTATCTACAGCCGCCAGTGTCAAAGCAGGCGCAGTATTTCGCCCCATAGGTTCCAGAATAATTGAGGCAGCACTTTCACCCAGTTGGCGAAGCTGCTCTGCCACAAGGAAACGATGTTCTTCGTTACATACAATGATTGGTTTTGTTATATCCAACTGCCTATCTGGAGTCTTATTGGAATTTTCTACTTTATGTAGACGTAACACAGTTTCTTGCAACAAAGTAAGATCTGATGTTAATGCCAACAACTGTTTTGGATAATACTCTCGAGAAAGCGGCCATAATCGCGTCCCCGATCCGCCAGATAATATCACCGGTTGAACAATCAAACTCATTTAAACCTCTCTTGAAAAAATTCAAAAAAACTTCATTTAATCTGAAGTTGTCACCATATCTTCATTTTTCATCTGTGACCGTACATTAGTAACAAACTCAATAAAAAAAGCCAAAAATATTCCAACTAAAACCCCTAAAACCAAACTTAAAAAAACTATTAGTTTTTTGCTCGAACCGATGGGTTTCAAAGACTGCATGGGTGGAACAATTGCTTTCGTCTCTCGAGCATTAGATAAACGCACATCAATCTCTTCAATGAGCTGACCTTGCCTCGCTTGCGCCCTTTTATTATTCGCCAACTGAACTTTCAAATCATCGCGTTGATTTGGTAGCGTGATATATAAACGCTCCTCAAATTCAGCCAGCTGCACTCTGTTTTGTTGAGTTTCATTATCTAATACCATCAAAGCCATCGCACCAAGTGACCCTTTCACTTCGGTTATCGCTTGATTTCGATTTTTTTCTGACAGTACAATTAGCTGATTAACTTCTTGCATTTGTTTGACCAACAAGGCTGCACTTTCATCCAGACGCCCAGTTTTTTTGACATATAATTTAGCTTGATCTTGAAGCTCAGACAATTTAAGCTGGATTTTTTTTCTGTCGCCATTCAACCCCAAGCGCGCGACTTTAACAATCCCACGGTGATCCGTTACAACTTTATCAACTATTTTAGTTTGCAACTTCAGATAGGTGCTGGAAAGCTCTTCAGACCCCTGACTTTCCAAAACAATGATATTACTACCAGAAGGAGCTCTGGCACTAATTTGATAAACGCCACCGTCTGTTCCCGATTTTGCATGCTCATGCAGAACAAGCGGAATATAACTTTCCCTTATCTTTGCCAGCAATACATCAGGTGAATCAATGAGCTCTCGCTCTTGATCAAATGTAGATCCGATCTCTATTGATGTCGTATAGGTATATTTAGTTGACGTCAAAAAAGAACTCACGACCCCAAAAAACAAGAAAAAGCCAACAACAATAAAAAAAACTGCTTTACGTCGATATAAAATAAACCAAAGGTCGACTAAACTTATTTCATTCCTATTGTTATACGTTTGCCCTTCTTCTGTAGAAATACCCATATAGAACAACTCATAAAATTATAAAAAATAGTAACAGATAATAAACAGGCACCATTAAGGTGCCTGTTTATCACAAAATTATATAATATATTACTTTGTTGATGAACGGCCTATCGTGATATTTTTACGATTTTTTTCAATCGTCTTCTTACCTATACCTTTTACTTGCGCCAAATCATTAACAACTTTAAATGCTCCATGCTTCTTTCGATACTCAACAATTGCTTTTGCCTTTTCAACCCCAACACCAACCAAATTATTAGCCAATAACTCTGCATCAGCATTGTTAATATTAACAGGTGCTGCATACGCAGCAGAAAAACAACCCAGAAAAACAGACAATAATAGAATTTTTTTAAAAAAAAGCATTATATAACCTCCTGTAAAAAATGCTTTGTGAAATACCTGTAATTAAAAAGTCACAATAGTTCCGTCCAATTAAAATACAGGCGCGCCGATAATACACGATTTAAAAAAAAGAGACATCTATTATTTATTTAAAATTATTTCTGTTTTTCCAGTTCCAATGTTTTTTTATCTAATGCTCTTTGGATACGTAACAATTTAAATTTCAAGCCAAAAAAACGCGGTAAAAAAATAAAGCTACAAAGCAAGATTCCAAAAACCATAAAGAGTGTTAAAAGAATATACAGTGGAAGTTCGAAGCTCCCAAAGTAGTAATGAAAATTAATTGATGCAGTATTTTGTGTCGCTAAACCAAGATAAATAAAAAAAACCAAAACAGCAAATAGAATTGAAAAAATTGTATAAATACGAGCCATAGCATTTCCTTAAAACTACCAGCCAATAAAATCAGCTGCTCATTAATCAAGGGAGCTCTAAGTAAGTCTGGTTGGATTTAGCCGACGTAAAACCAAGACTTGTTCGGAGCTTCCTAAAGCAGACATACTAACTTTTATACAAAATAAGGGAAAGCTCAATTGCAAACTAAATTGCATAAAAAAATAATAAGAAGCATATGCATAATAGTTTCTGAAATTATGTTGTCTGGAACTTCAACTCCTGCTCAAACATTATACAGACTGATTATGTAACGACTGAGATCGCTTGAACAGGGATAGAAAGGTAAAAATTGGAGCATATAAGTATTTCATGACCGTGTCTATATACACTATTTAGCGCTATTATTTACCTGTTCACGTAACATTTTCCCCGGTTTGAAATGAGGAACATACTTTCCCTCTAGAGAAACAGACTCACCCGTTTTAGGATTACGCCCGATACGCGATGGTCGATGGTGCAAAGAAAAACTTCCAAAACCACGTATCTCGATTCGATTGCCATTAGCTAGTGCTTCAGACATTTGCTCAATTAAATTTTTCACAGCAAGCTCAATATCTTTATAAGAAAGTTGAGTCTGGCTCTGCGTCAGTACTTCAATTAGGTCTGATCTTGTCATATATATTCAAACCTCCAAAAAATTATTTATATTACGTCCCTCCAATACTTATTATCAGAGAAACACTCAACAAACATAACGGCAACGGAGAAAATACCTAAAGGACAACCTCGATTGTTCATGTTGTTATTCATAAGATTCCTTTCAAAAGATAAGATACGCAAGTGTATAAAAAAACAAGGCCATGATGCAACTACCACACATCAAGGCCTCCCTTCCTTACTTAACACTGCCAATCAAAGTATGACAGTCAGAACACTTTAACTCTTCTGATTTAACATCTGCTCTTTCAGAAGATCACCTAGAGTAGCCGAGCCAGAGCTTGTAGTAGAACGATTGTAATCATCCAGCGCTTCAGCCTCCTCACCCTCTTCCTTCGCTTTAAGAGAGAGCAGAATAACACGATTCTTACGGTCAATACTCACAAACTTAGCTTCAATCTCATCCCCTTCTTTCAGAACAGAATTAATATCTACACGTTCACGAGAAATCTCAGATGCACGCAAGTAACCTTCAGCATCACCGTCAAGTTTAACTTCAGCACCTTTGCTGTCAACGCTGATTACAACGCCTTTAACGATACCGCCCTTCTCATGATCAGCCATATAGTTTGAGAACGGATCTTTCTCTAACTGTTTGATACCTAACGAAATGCGCTCACGATCGGAATCAATTGCTAAAATAACTGCCTCAATTTCATCACCTTTCTTGAATTCACGAATAGCATCTTCACCCGTTGCATTCCAAGAAATATCAGACAAATGAACCAAGCCATCAATCTCACCATCCAGACCAATAAAGATACCGAAATCTGTGATTGATTTAATTTTTCCAGAGACTTTCTGGTTTTTATTGTGTGTTGCAGAAAACTCTTCCCATGGATTCGCTTTACACTGTTTCATACCTAGAGAAACACGACGGCGTTCCTCATCAATATTCAACACAACAATTTCAACTTCCTGCCCAAGATGCACCGCTTTAAATGGATTAACATTTTTATTAGTCCAGTCCATTTCAGAAACGTGAACCAAGCCTTCGATGCCATCTTCAATCTCAACAAAGCAACCATAATCAGTAATATTGGTCACTTTACCCATATGACGACTGGTCATTGGATAACGGGTCGCAAGCTCAAGCCAAGGGTCTGAACCCAGCTGTTTCAAACCCAGTGAAACACGACTGCGCTCCTTATCAAAAGTTAATACTTTGACATCAATTTCGTCGCCAACATTAACAATCTCAGAAGGTTGTTTAACGCGTTTCCACGCCATATCAGTAATATGCAACAATCCATCAATTCCACCAAGATCGATAAATGCACCGTAATCAGTCAGGTTTTTAACAATACCTTTAACAGTCTGCCCTTCTTCCAAATTTTCGAGCAGTTTTTCACGCTCGGCACTGCTTTCAACTTCAACAACAGCACGCCTAGAAACTACAACGTTATTACGTTTTCGATCTAATTTAACAACTTTAAACTCAAGTGGCTTACCTTCCAAGTGTGCAATATCCCGTACAGGGCGCACATCTACAAGTGAGCCAGGCAAGAAGGCACGAATTGTTCCAACATCAACAGTGAAACCACCTTTAACCTTGCCGGAAATAATACCAATAATTGTGACGGCATCATCCAGTGCTTTTTCAAGCTCAGTCCAAGCCTGAGATCGTTTAGCTTTTTCTCGTGAAAGCCGAGTCTCCCCAAAACCATCTTCAATTGCATCCAATGCGACATCAACACAATCACCTTCAGCAACCTCCAGCTCGCCCGCTTCACTATAAAACTGGCTAATAGGAATTACGCCTTCAGATTTTAAACCTGCATTGACAATAACAACATCTGATTTAATCTCGACAATGATTCCAGGCACAATAGAACCAGGACGCATCCGTTGCTCAATCAAACTCTCTTCAAATAACTCTTTAAAGCTTTCGCTCATTAGAAAAAACCCTTAAACCCTCAAAAATCGAGGATAACGTTGCGGCAAAACCGCGGTTAATTAAAAAAACTTGTCAAAATTGACAAGCACAAAAAAGCCAGATAAAGACTTTCATCTTTACCGAACTGCACCTGAAATAATACGACCAGGCAATAGATCTATCAACTTTTCAACGACAGTCTCAATAGACAGCTTATCGGTATCAAGCAGAACAGCCCCTTTAGCAGGCTTCATCGGCGCAACACTACGCGCACTATCACGTAAATCACGTTCACGAATATCGTTGAAAATAGCGTCGAGGGTACCATTAATACCTTTCTCTTTCAACTGCGTGTGACGTCGCTCTGAGCGAACTTCTGCACTGGCCGTCAAATAAACTTTAACCGTAGCTTGAGGGAAGACAACACTCCCCATATCACGACCATCCGCCACAAGACCTGGAGGTTTTTTAAATGCACGTTGCCAGCCCAGAAGTGCATCACGTACTGCAGACAAAGATGCAATTTTGGAGGCTCGATTACCACACTCTTCTGACCTTATGGCATGACTCACATCAATGCCATCAAGAAAAACAGCTTCAGCGTCAAAATGAACATTCAATGAGCCAGCAATTTTTGCTACAGCAACTTCATCACTCAAAGCGATCGCCTGTTTTCCTGCCTCATAAGCGGTTAAACGATATAGTGCGCCACTATCCAGGTAGTGCCAACCTAAACGCTGCGCCAAAATACGGCTGACGGTACCTTTTCCTGAACCACTGGGGCCATCAATCGTAAAAACAGGGATATTGCTCTCCAACATAACGACTACCCTTTCACATGCTCTGCATTAATAGCTAACCCTGTCTGCCGAGCTAATTCAACAAACCCTGGAAATGATGTTGCAACATTATTGCAATGCTCAATGATAATTTTCTCTTTTGAGCGCAATGCCGCCATTGCAAATGACATGGCAATACGATGATCACCACAGCTTTCAACAACGCCACCACCTAATTGCCCACCCTGAATCACAATACCATCCGCTGTTGGCTTGGCATCAATACCCAATGTTACCAGCCCATCCGCCATCGCCTGAATACGATCACTCTCTTTAACCCGTAACTCTTCCGCACCCGTCAAAACAGTTTCACCAGTCGCGCACGCAGCTGCAATAAAAATCGCAGGAAACTCATCAATGGCCAAAGGCACCTGATCTTCTGGGATACGTATTCCTTTTAACTGACTTGAGCGCACACGAATATCTGCCACAGGCTCACCACCGACCTCACGCTCATTCAACAATTCAATATTTGCTCCCATCAAACGCAAAATATTGATCACACCAATGCGAGTAGAATTCATCCCTACATGCTTTAACAATAAATCTGAACCTTCTGCAATACACGCGCCCACCAGAAAAAAAGCAGTCGATGAGATATCGCTCGGCACATCAATAGCGCAAGCGGTGAGCTTTCCGCCACCTTCAATACAAACTTGATTACCTTTGCGCTCAACGCAGTAGCCAAAACCATTCAGCATTCGCTCGGTATGATCTCGAGTGGGTGCAGGCTCAGTGATGCAAGTACGCCCTTCAGCATACAATCCAGCCAATAACAGACATGATTTCACTTGGGCACTGGCCATAGGCAGCGTATAATCAATTCCTTTCAAAGCTTGACCGCCACTCACTCTCAGAGGTGGCGTACCATCCTCATCACCTACAACGATTGCCCCCATCAACGCCAAGGGATTGGTCACACGCGACATTGGGCGACCAGACAATGATTCATCACCCATCATTTCCACATCAAAAATTTGTCCCGCCAGCAAACCAGACATGAGACGCATGGATGTCCCTGAATTACCCAGATCTAATGGCGCATCAGGTACTTTCAAACCGTGCAATCCGACCCCATGAATTGTCACTTTTCCATCAACAGGGCCATCAATAGAAACACCCATAGCACGAAAAGCTTTCAATGTAGAGAGACTATCTTCACCTTCAAGAAACCCTTGAACTTCTGTGACCCCTTCAGCAATAGATCCGAGCATAATTGAACGGTGTGAAATAGATTTGTCTCCAGGCACACGAATTTCTCCGGTCAAATGACCGCCAGGTTCAACAATAAAGCGAAGGGAAGGAGTATTGGAATTTGACATAAAAATAGTTACTTTTTTAAAAATTATTCAAGAAAACTGATCTCGAACAGCCTTGGAGCGGCCAAACAGAGCCATCAAATATTTATCATCTTTAGTTTCAATAGCATCTCGAAGCTGCGTAAGCTCTGAACTGTATTGCTCTAATGCCGACAATAAAGCATCACCATTAGCCAGACATATATCTCGCCACATTACCGGATCACTGGATGCGATACGGGTAAAATCACGAAACCCACTGGCAGCATATTTAAAAACTTCATGCTGCTCATCCATTTTTGAAAGTCTATCTACCATCAAATACGCTAACATATGTGGCATATGACTGGTCGCTGCCAGCACTTCGTCGTGGTGGTTCACCGCCATTTCAGAAACAATTGAACCCACACCTTCCCACATTTGGCGCACACGTAACACAGCATCAGCATCCGTATTTTTAAGTGGCGTTAAAATCACACGCCGCCCTTTAAACAGCTTTGCGTCAGCGAACGCAACACCACTGTTTTCAGTACCGGCAATAGGATGGCCGGGTACAAAATTTTCGGGAATTTCACCCAAAGCTAGGCGCACAGCTTCAATCACACTACCTTTAGTACTACCTACATCAGTGATGACTGCATTGGATTTAAAATATCCAGCGGCTTGTTTTAACAAAGGCTCAATCGCACCGACTGGAGTTGCCAACACCACAATATCAGCAGATTCAACTGCAGCTTTAACATCACAAGCAACCTGATCAATAACACCCAGATCAAGTGCGGTTTGCAATGATTCGAGGCAACGTCCGTAACCCACAACTTTTTGAAACAAACCTGCTGATTTAGCCGCCTTGGCTAAAGATCCGCCAATTAATCCCACTCCAAGAATGGATAAAATCTTTTCTTTTTTCTCAGACACTACAACACCGCACAAGGATAAGAGCCTAATACCTTGACCATCACTGCTTCTTTTTCCAGCTCTGCCAAAGCCTTTGCAACCTTCGGTTCATCCTGATGACCTTCTATATCAACAAAAAAAACATAATCCCACATTCCGCGCCGAGAAGGACGAGATTCAATACGATTCATTGAAATACCGTGATGCGCAAAGGGCGCAAGTAAACTATGTAGTGCTCCTGAGCGATTTCGAGATGAGAGTAACAACGATGTCTTATCACGACAGCTACGCATCGTACTCTGCCGTCCGATCATTAAAAAACGTGTCGTATTGTCAGGTTTATCTTCAATATTAGCTGCAATGACATTCAGCCCATATTGTTCGCCCGCCAATTCACCCGCAATTGCAGCGGCATCAGCTTCATTTTTTACTCGACGTGCAGCTTCCGCATTACTGCTCACAGGAATACGTGAAACACCCGGTAGATTGGCATCCAGCCATTCACGGCATTGGGCTAAAGATTGCTGATGGGAATAGATGCGTTTCACCTGATCAATACGGGTCATTTGTCCCAACAAGTTCTGATGAATGCGAAGCTCAACTTCGCCACAAATTTTTAAGGGCGAATTAATAAATGTATCCAGCGTATGATTCACTACACCTTCAGTAGAGTTTTCAATCGGCACGACTCCATAATGTGAAGCACCCGACTCCACATCACGAAAAATTTCATCAATCGCCATCAACGGCACGGTGGTCACTGAGTGACCAAAATGTTTCAATGCCGCCGCTTGAGTGAATGTTCCTGCCGGACCAAGATAGGCAATACGCATTGGCTGTTCCAATGCAAGACAGGCTGACATAATTTCGCGGAAAAGACGTGCAATTTCCTCGTTGCCTAATGGCCCTTTATTGCGTTTCTGCACATGCCTGAGCACATCTGCTTCACGCTCAGGTCGATAAAAATTGATCTGCTTATTGGCAGAAGATTGTTTGATACGCGCAACGTCCATAGCGCATTCAGCCCGTTTATTGATCAAATTCTGGATCTGTTCATCCAGCGTATCAATACAATTGCGTGCAACTTTTAATTTCTCAGACTCTGACATAGTTTTTAATACGATCTAACTGCCAATACACCTTCAATAGAGCCCAATGCCTTAATTACAGATTGAGGAATTTCACTCTCCACATCAACCAAAGTATAAGCATATTCACCTTTGGATTTATTCAGCAAATCTACAATATTCAAGCCTGCATCAGCCAGCGTTGTTGATATTTGCCCCACCATATTCGGCACATTGGAGTTAAAGATACCAATACGATAAGCATCTGAACGAGGCATTTGAGTTTCGGGAAAGTTCACTGCATTACAAATATTGCCATTTTCCAAAAAGTCACGCACTTGATCTGCGACCATTACAGCACAATTCTCTTCAGCTTCAATCGTTGATGCCCCTAAATGCGGCAACGTAATAACCTTTTCATGATTTTTCATCAAATTAGAGGGGAAGTCACACACATAGGCATGAATTTTATCAGATTTAATCGCGGCTGACAGAGCTTCATTATCAATAATACCATCGCGAGAAAAGTTAAGAATAGTTGCGCCTGGTTTCATTAGATCAAAGCGATCTTTATTCAGCATACTGCGTGTTGCATCAATCAATGGCACATGGAAAGTAACAAAATCAGAGTGAATTAATAGATCATCTAAACTGGAGGCCAGCTGCACATCAGATGAAAGCTTCCAGGCACTTTGAACTGTAATCTGTGGATCAAACCCGATCACTTTCATGCCGAGCTTCAGTGCCGAGTTGGCAATTTTAATCCCGATTGCACCCAACCCAATCACACCCAGTGTTCGCCCAGGCAGTTCAAAGCCGACAAAATTTTTCTTGCCTGATTCTACTTGTTTGTGAATCGCGCCATCATCGCCTTCCAGATTGCGTGCATACTCCCAACCCTGACAGATATTGCGGCTTGCCAACAACATTCCAGCCAATACAAGCTCATGGACTGCATTAGAGTTCGCACCGGGCGCATTAAATACGGGAATTCCACGCTGACTCATCTCATCAACGGGGATATTATTCACCCCAGCCCCTGCACGCCCAACAGCTTTAAGTGTTTCGGGAATATCCATGCCGTGCATCTTAAAAGAACGCAGTAAAATAGCATCTGGATGTTGAATTTCAGAGGCTACTTCATACTGTTCACGCGGTAAGCGCTCCAACCCTGCGACTGAAATATTATTGAGTGTTAGAATTTTATACATAAACTCCCTTTACCTTAAATATCTAGCCATTTCGATATTCAAACTCTGCCATAAAATCAACCAATGCGCTCACGCCCTTTTCTGGCATTGCATTATAGATACTGGCACGCATACCACCGACCGACCGATGACCTTTCAGTGTTTTAAGACCCAGCGCATCAGCTTCTTTCAAAAAGGCTGCATCCAAGTTGTTATCTGCCAATGTAAAAGTCACATTCATCCAGGAACGACTATCAATTGCAACGGGGTTTGCATAAAAATCAGAAGCATCAATAAAGGTATACAGTTTTTTTGCTTTACGCTGATTTTCTTCAGCAACAACTGTTAATCCACCTTTTTCTTTAAGGTACTCAAAGACCAGTCCGGCCAGATACCACGTATAAGTCGGTGGAGTATTGTACATAGAGCCATTATCAGCATGGATTTTGTAATCAAACATGCTGGGCGTACCGTCACGGGCAGAGCCGATCAGATCATCACGCACAATAACAACCGCCAAGCCTGCTGGGCCAATGTTTTTCTGCGCTCCGGCATAAATCACACCATATTTTGAGACATCAATCGGGCGTGACAATATGCTTGAAGACATATCTGCCACAAGCGGCACATCACCCACTTCAGGAAGACATTGAAATTCTACGCCGCCAATGGTTTCGTTTGGTGTGTAATGCACATAAGCCGCTCCTTTACTCAACTGCCATTCACTTTGCGCAGGAATGCTATTAAAGCCATCAGACTCAGAAGTTGCGACAATATTTACATCACAATAACGCTTTGCTTCAGCAATCGCTTTTTTTGACCACTGCCCTGTATAAAAATAATCAGCAGATGTTTTATCTCGTAATAAATTAAGGGGAACCATAGCAAACTGGCTACTTGCTCCGCCTTGTAAAAACAGCACTTTGTAATTGTCTGGAACAGCGAGCAGTTCACGCAGATCAGATTCAGCCTTTTCAGCAATTGACATATATTCTTTACCGCGATGGCTCATCTCCATCACCGACATTCCTGTGCCTTGCCAATCAAGCATCTCTTCCTGAGCTCGCTCCAAAACCGCCGTCGGCAGCATTGCAGGCCCTGCACTAAAGTTATAAATACGTGCCATTTTACTCTTCACCCTCACTATCACTATCACTATCGTTTTCTGCGTCTACGTCATCATCATCGCCATCAAGATTTTCAATTTTCTCAATGCTGACGAGTGACTCTTTTTTACCGAGTTTAATCAGTGTCACTCCTTGAGTATTTCGCCCAACGACTGAAATGCCCGCAACCGGTGTACGCACCAATGTGCCACCGTTACTGATCAACATCACTTCATCCTGGCTGGTGACTGATATTGCACCAATCACAGCACCATTACGCTCAGATGTCTGTATTGAAATCACGCCTTGGCCACCACGGCCATGACTTGGATAGTCCTCGATCAAAGTACATTTACCAAAACCATGCTCAGTCACCGTTAAAATATGACCTTCATCTGCAAGAATCAGTGAAATGATTTCTTGACCCGGTTTCAGACGCATGCCTCGTACGCCACGCGCAGTACGACCCATAGCTCGCACTACACTTTCACTAAAACGAATCGCTTTACCTGCACTGTTAAACAACATGACATCACGCTGCCCATCAGTAATATCAACGCCCACCAAACAATCATCATCACGTAAATCAAGTGCAATGATGCCATTAGCACGCGGCCGAGAAAAATCTTTAAGGGAGGTTTTCTTTACAACACCGCTGGCAGTCGCCATGAATACGTATTTATCTTCTTCAAATTCACGCACAGGCAATATTGCATTAATTCGTTCGCCCTCTTCCAAAGGCAACAAATTAACAATAGGTTTGCCTCGTGCAGCACGACTGGCCTGAGGCAACTCGTAGACTTTTAGCCAATAAACCTTGCCACGACTGGAAAAACAGAGAATGGTATCGTGCGTACTTGCAACAAAAAGCTTGTCAATAAAATCTTCTTCTTTCATCGACGTAGCCGATTTACCACGGCCACCACGCCTTTGTGCTGTATAACTATCCAGTGGCTGTGCTTTGGCGTAACCGGCATGAGAAAGAGTCACTACGACATCTTCTTCGGTAATAAGATCTTCCAGACTTAAATCAAGGCGATCTCTTAAAATTTCGGTGCGACGCTCATCACCATATTGCTCTTTAATTTTTAATAACTCATCACGAATCACACGCATCAAGCGATCAGGGTTATTGATAATATCCATCAAGTCAGCAATCAGAGCCAGAAGTTCACCATATTCCTTGATGACTTTATCTTTTTCCAGACCGGTCAAACGATGCAAACGCAGATCAAGAATCGCTTGCGCTTGCGACTCAGAAAGGCGATAACCTTCATCCGTTAAACCACACCCCTCTTCCACACTGTCTGGACGGAAAGGGCTTGCACCTGCTTTTTCCAGCATCTCCACAACAATGCCAGGCTCCCAAACGCGTGCAAGCAAACCTTTTTTAGCGGTCGCTGGATCAGGGGCATTTCTGATCAATACAATGACTTCATCAATATTTGCTAACGCGACCGCCAAACCTTCCAGCAAATGAGCGCGCTCACGCGCTTTACGAACTTCAAAAATAGTTCGCCGAGTTACCACCTCTCGACGATGGCGAATAAATGCATCTAATATCTGCTTAAGGTTCAGCAATCTCGGCTGGCCATCAACAATCGCCACCATATTGACGCCAAATGTTGTCTGCATCAGAGTGTGCTTAAAGAGGTTGTTAATCACCACTTCAGCAACTTCACCACGTTTGACTTCAATGACCATGCGCATGCCATCTTTATCAGACTCATCACGCAGTGCACTAATGCCTTCGATTTTTTTATCTCGAACCAGCTCACCGATTTTTTCAAGAAGGCGAGCCTTATTTACCTGGTAGGGCAGTTCATGAACAATAATACTCTGCTTGCCAGTGGCAGACTCTTCTACGCCTGTTTTAGCACGTACATAAATAGAACCCCGCCCCGTTTCATACGCTTTTTGAATTCCGTTTGAACCATTAATAATAGCCGCAGTTGGAAAATCAGGCCCAGGAATGTACTCCATCAAGCCATGAATCGTAATTTCTGGATCATCAACCAGTGCAAGACATGCGTTAATTACTTCATTAATATTGTGGGGGGGAATATTGGTCGCCATTCCGACCGCAATACCTGAAGAGCCATTCACCAGTAAGCAAGGAATTCGTGCCGGTAAAACAGTCGGTTCAGATTCTGATTCATCATAGTTCGCAACAAAATTAACCGTCTCTTTTTCAAGATCAATCAACATGTCGTGCGCAATACGCGCCATGCGAATTTCGGTATAACGCATCGCTGCCGGTGAGTCACCATCCACCGAGCCAAAGTTCCCTTGGCCATCAATCAGCATGTAACGCAGAGAGAATGGTTGCGCCATACGAACGATGGTGTCATAAACGGCGGTATCACCATGAGGGTGATACTTACCTATAACATCACCGACGATACGCGCTGATTTTTTATAAGGCTTGTTCCAGTCGTTACCAAGATCTCGCATGGCGTATAAAACGCGACGATGCACCGGTTTTAACCCATCACGCACATCAGGCAAAGCACGCCCGACGATCACGCTCATTGCGTACTCCATGTACGACTGTTTCATCTCCTCTTCAATGTGAATCGGGAGGATTTCTTTAGCAAACTCAGTCATGAAAATTCACAAGCCTTATGATATTGGTTTGAATGCGTAAAAAACCGCGAAATCGTACCACAATCAGCAAAGTGCTGCATGGTTAGGAGTGCACACAGAATAATTTATATAATTATTTCATGGGCGACCCTTATACTCGACTACGCCATTAATGCTGCCATTTTCTTGGCCGTAGGCTCAAACACCACCCCTTTCTCGGTCACAATCGCATCCACCAAATCCGCAGGGGTCACATCAAATGCAGGGTTCCAACCCACGGCACCTGTCGCCGCCACACGCTTGCACTGGTTCATCATAATTTCATCTTCAGAACGCAACTCAATCGGAATTTGGTCACCTTGGCCGATACGCATATCAATCGTACTGGTCGGCGCAACCACCATAAATTTCACGCCATGATAACGTGCCACAACAGCTAAATTATAAGTCCCGATCTTATTGGCCACATCACCATTCGCCGCAATCCGATCCGAGCCAACAATCACCCACTGCACTTTGCCTTGTTTCATCAAATGAGCCGCCGCTCCCTCAACTAAAACTGTCACTGGAATTTTTTCCTGTACCATTTCCCAAGCAGTCAAACGAGAGCCTTGCAACCAAGGCCGCGTTTCATCTGCATAAACATGCTGAATTTTCCCAGCGTGATTGGCCGACCGAATCACACCTAACGCCGTACCGTATCCACCTGTTGCTAACGCCCCTGCATTACAATGCGTCAACACAGAACAGCGAGATTTAATGAGTTCAGCGCCCAACTCACCCATGCGCTGACACGCGGCCACATCCTCTGCATGAATACGCTTAGCTTCATCCAGCAACCCTTCTTCAGGATTTTCACATCCCGCAAGACAAGCCCGCATTTTATCAAGCGCCCAACATAAATTTACCGCCGTGGGACGAGCATCTGCCAACTGTTTAATATCAGCCTCCATCAGCTCTTTCCAGCGCTGCGGCACGCGTGCATACCAAGCACGCGCAGAAAGCACCATCGCATAAGCCGCCGCGATACCAATCGCTGGTGCACCTCGCACCACCATATCGCGGATGGCTGAAGCCACTTCGGCAGAATCCGCATAACTCAAATATTCAACTTTTTGAGGTAACAAGCGTTGATCCAGCAATCTGAGCACCCCCTCCTCCCATACAACGGCATGAACTGAATCACTATTATTTTCTGACATCACAGCACTCCGACTTTAAATAAAACAGATATGAACTACTGAATACCACAAACCCTGTTAATTTTAAAATCATTATTTTATTTACAAGTACAATCCACCCGTTTTAATCAGTATATAATCTCCACAATCCTTCTCATTTTCACAATAAACCGATCAGCACAGTTTATGAATCAAATTACAACAATTGGCCAATTTTTTGAGCACTCCAACACCCAATTCCGCGCCTTTGATATGGGGCGACGCATCTGCAAAATACCTTCAAAGCAGTTCCAACAATTTGAAGAGTGCGCACTGGCATACCCTCAACCTTCACAGCGCCAAGCCTGGCTCGGCGTTTTAGGGTGGGAAAAAGAAAACAAGAGCAATCATTTCATCTGGTTTTTAAAATTACCTCTTGATGAAAAAGCTTACATAATGCCAGCTGGTCGAGACGATTTTTTGCACCGACTACTCAAAACAGTTGATGACAAATTCAGCGGTACCCAACAAAATGCAATGGATGATAACCCCTACGGTTTCACCCCTAATCAAGAGCGTATGGCCTGCTTTCACGCCAAAACACTAAAAGTGCTCGGACAAACACCCTCACAATATTATCAACATGCACAAAGCTACTTTGCTGGTGACTTAGATTACAAACAATGGTCTCAACTGGGATTGCAAGGAATTGCAGATATCGCCACACGCCTAGATGAAGAGAACAACGCACAACATATTGCTGCATCAATACCTCATATTCCGACTCAGCCCTTTACATCACTATGTAATTTTCTCGAAAATGAAAAAATAGATACACAAATGACTGAAATGATTATTGCTCGAGTTCATGAGCAACTCTCAGCAGAAAAACCCGATATCCAAATCATCACCTCGGGTTTGCGCGGCATCTCTTACGCCAAGGCCAAGGGCTTACGAGAACAATTGATTAAAAGTTTGCTGAACCATCCTGTGGCTCACAATATTGAAGTTTTAGTTACCATTGCAGGACGCGCCTGGAGTGACCTTCATTCACCTGAACTGAATCAACCTTATATTGAAGCGTTAGCGAATGAGGATGTTGGGCAAGATATATTTAATCACGTCATGTCAGATCTGCTCTACATTCCAGGAATGCGTGGCTCACTGTTACAAGTTTTGCGCAACCCAGAGCGCTCAAAGCAAATTGAAAAGGCAACAGGAGCCATGTTTGGAGTACCGAGTCACGATGCCATTGGGCGAATTTTATAGCGTCACGAAAGTGCTCCACTCTTGCCTGATAATAAGATTCGAGCCGTACGAGAAAAAAGGCGACCATAAATTTGATGATGGATGCGAGTGTCGCACTTAAAATTGTTTTTCCGTACATGCAACGAAGAAGAGCACACTGACCTTAAACTGAAATTTCCCAGCATTGCAAGATATTGTTAGAATCACACTATTTTCTTCAAGAAGTCTGAATGGAATTGCATAATGAGCAAAAATATACTCGATAGTTTTAGTGTCAAATCAACGCTTGCTGTTGCGAATAAAACATACCACTACTTTTCACTCCCCGCAGTCGCTAAAGCAAGTGGCATTGACTTGAGCAAGCTTCCTTTCTCGCTTAAAATTCTTTTAGAAAACTTGCTCAGACGCGAAGATGGCATTGAAGTCAAAAAATCTGACATTGAAGCCGTATGCCAGTGGGATGCAAAAGCAACTCCTGACAAAGAGATCCTTTTCATGCCGGCTCGAGTTCTCCTTCAGGATTTCACTGGCGTACCTGCTGTTGCCGATCTTGCTGCAATGCGCTCTGCATTAAAGCGACTCGGAGGTGACCCTGCTAAAATAAACCCTTTTACACCGGCCGATCTGGTGATTGATCATTCCGTGCAAGTCGACCAATACGCCTCTGTGACCGCTTTAAAAGCAAATTCTGAGCTTGAATACTCTCGAAATAGAGAGCGTTATCAGTTTTTACGCTGGGGACAGAGTGCTTTTGATAACTTCCGAGTCGTTCCACCCGATATGGGCATCGTCCACCAGATTAATCTTGAGTATCTAGCCAAAGTCGCCATCACAGCTGACTTTGATGGTGAGACATGGGTTTACCCTGACACACTCATCGGTACAGATTCACACACCACCATGATTAATGGCCTCGGTGTTGTGGGCTGGGGTGTCGGTGGTATTGAGGCTGAAGCGGCTCTGCTCGGCCAACCCTCCTCATTACTCGTTCCGCAAGTGGTTGGCGTTAAATTAATGGGCCAACTTTCCGCACAAACCACGGCTACCGACCTGGTATTAACGATTACTGAAATACTGCGCAAAAAAGGTGTGGTTGGTAAATTTGTCGAATTCTTTGGTCCAGGCCTGGCTCATCTCTCCTTGGCCGATCGTGCCACCATTGCCAATATGGCTCCCGAATATGGCGCAACAATTGGGCTTTTTCCAGTTGATGAAAAAACAACAGACTTTCTGAAACTAACAGGCCGTGGTGATAATGCACCACTGGTCGAAGCTTATTATAAAGCCCAAGGCCTTTGGTACAACGCCGAGCAAAATACCGCAGAATATACCAATATTGTAGAGATTGATTTAAGCGACGTTGAACCCTCATTGGCAGGCCCGAGCCGCCCACAAGATCGCGTTGCACTCTCTAAAGTCCGCAACTCATTTCGCGCCGCACTCAGTGAGCACCTTGAAGAGGAGCTGGATGGAGTCGATGAGGACTCTATGGTCTGCTGGCTGGGTGAAGGCGGCAGCCCAATGCAAATTCCACCCGAACTGCATGAAGAGCATCCCGATGCCGAACTGGACAAACTGCTCAGCAGAAACATTCCAACTCGTCAACCTGATGGTGTTGCTTATAATTTATGTCATGGCTCTGTTGTAATTGCGGCTATCACCAGCTGCACAAACACATCGAACCCAAGTGGTTTAATTGCGGCTGCATTGTTAGCACGTAATGCCGTTCATCGCGGCCTCAAATCACAGCCTTGGGTAAAAACAAGCCTGGCACCTGGTTCCAGAGTGGTCACTGATTACCTGGAAGCTGCTGGCCTGTTACCTTACATGGAAGCACTCGGCTTTCATGTGGTGGGTTATGGCTGCACCACTTGCATTGGTAACAGCGGCCCACTCCACAAACATATCAGTGATGCGATCACTGAAGGTAATTTATCCGTTGCGGCTGTGTTATCAGGCAATAGAAACTTTGAAGGGCGTGTTAACCCATTGGTTCGTGCAAATTATCTGGCCTCTCCAGCACTGGTGATTGCTTATGCTTTATCAGGCAACCTTAATGTCGATCTGAGCAAATCACCTGTGGGTCTTGATTCTAACCACCACCCCGTCTATCTCGATGATATCTGGCCTTCGCCTGAAGAAATCGAACAATTTGTTGAAAAACATGTTGGGCTTGAACAGTTTGAAAATGCTTATCACGATGTATTCAAAGGTGAGCCGGAATGGAACGAACTTGATGTACCCACGGGCGAACTCTATAGCTGGAAAGAGGATTCTACTTATATTAAAGAGCCTCCATTTTTTGCAACAATGGAAAAAGAGCCCACTCCCGTACAAGACATCAAACAAGCACGCGTACTGGCTCTTTTAGGGGATTCAGTCACCACAGACCATATCTCTCCGGCAGGTTCGTTCACCGCTGAAACACCCGCAGGAAAATATTTGATTGAAAATGGTGTGGCACTTAAAGATTTCAACTCATACGGTGCCAGGCGTGGTAATCATGAAGTGATGATGCGGGGTACATTTGCCAACATCCGCCTACGTAATTTACTTGCACCCGGCACGGAAGGTGGCTTCACTCGGCATCAACCCGAAGGTGAAGGCATGACCATCTATGAAGCCTCCATGAAATATCAGGCGGATAATATTCCTTTAATCATCATTGCCGGTAAAGAGTACGGCACCGGATCATCGCGCGACTGGGCGGCAAAAGGGCCGAAATTACTGGGAATTAATGCTGTTATTGCGATCAGCTATGAGCGCATTCATCGCTCAAACCTTATTGGAATGGGTATTCTTCCACTGCAGTTTTCAGAAGGAGAAAGTGCGGAGTCACTCGGCCTGAACGGCTCAGAAGCTTTCGATATCGGTGGATTGAAAAGTCTAACACCAGGGCAAACAATCACGGTGACAGCAACATCAACAAACGGTGAAGTCAAAACCTTTTCAGTGATCGCACGTATTGATACTGCGAACGAGCTGGAGTACTTCTATCACGGAGGAATTTTACCTTACGTGCTTCGCCAAGCATTATAGCGGTGTAAGTATTCACTGAGATAAAAAGCGGCATTAGTAGAAAATGCACATGTCACTGTTCAGATTGACCCTGAAATTCGAATGGCGAATTTCAGGGGTGAGCTGAATAGTTACCTCACCTTTTCAGGCAACCACTTCACCAGCATCGCTTCAAGATGCTCTATCTTATAAGGCTTGGTCAGGTAATCATCCATGCCATACTCTTCGCATTTATCATACCCTTCTTCAAGTGAGCTTGCTGTCAATGCTATAATTGGAGTGTGCAGCATTCCCTCTTTTTCCCTGTTTCTGATTTGCCGTGTTGCTTCATAACCATCCATCACCGGCATATGGCAATCCATAAAAACAAGATCATAAAAGTGCTGTGACAAAAGCGCTATAGCCATTTCTCCATGATCAGCAATATCCACGATGCAACCCAGCTTCCCTAAAGTTTTCTTTGCAATGGTTTGATTAATTCGGTTGTCTTCCGCCACAAGAACACGCACCCCAGGCTCTATTTTTTCTAGTTTGGATAATAACTGAGTCGACTCTACCTCATGCGTAGCATCCGGTGCAGGCAAAAAATTTACATCAAAATAAAAGGCGCTTCCTTTCCCTTCTATGCTTTTAACACCAATTTCACCGCCCATCGCATTAACTAAACGCTTGCAAATAGCCAGTCCCAAGCCCGTTCCACCATATTTTCGTGTGGTTGAGTTATCTGCTTGAGAGAAAGATTCAAAAATTTTGGTCTGGTTTATCAGTGAAATTCCAATACCTTCATCAACCACTTCAAAGTGAAGATTAAAACCATTTTGCTGCCGCGAAGCACGCTCTATTTTTACAGTAATTTTCCCTTGATCAGTAAATTTAATGGCGTTGCTCAATAAGTTAGTCATCACCTGGCGCAAGCGTGTGGGATCACCCAAAGCTCGACTGGGTATATCAGTCGCTGGACTGAAAACCAGTTCAAGGCCTTTATTCAAAGCATTCCCTGTTAATAAACGGATACTTTCGTCAACAATATTAGCCGGGTTAAATTCAATGCTCTCTATTGTTAAGTGACCCGCCTCTATTTTGGAAAAATCGAGAAGATCATTAATCAATACGAGTAACGAATCGCACGAGTGACGTGCCAGCGTCAAATACCCCAACTGTTCTGCATCAAATTGCTCTTCTTCAAGCAGACCCAGCATACCCACCACACCATTGAGCGGTGTACGAATTTCGTGGCTTACGGTTGAAAGAAAACTTGATTTTGCCTGGTTCGCTGCTTCAGCGCGCTCTTTGGCAATCACCAACTGCTTGGTACGAATTAAAACCTCTTTTTCAAGGTGCTGATTGTGCTCTTTAATTCGCCTGTTGAGTGCATAGCTTTCCAGACCATAAGCACAACGCATGAAAATAACTGATAACAGACTTAAAAAAACATCATCCACTTCAATTGCTGGCAGGTCTGTCAACCCAACAAACATCCCTAGAACAACACCTTCCGTTGCAATGACATGCAGTATTTTTGTTTGAGAACTACCGCCGCTGGGAACAACGATCGTACGTTTTTGGCTGATTGCCCAGGCAAACGTTCCATCATCAATAAAAGCATCGACAATACGCTCCAGATCCTGCCTCGAACTTTTAGGCTCACAAACCTGAAGGTCAAATTCCAAGCCCAGTTTATCCACCATCAATAGGCCCAATGCATCTAAAGGAACCACTTTCTTTAAACGCGTCAGTGCATCAAGCGTGATCACTTCCGGGGTTGGAATTTCATTCGCACCTAACGCAGGGGGCTGGGTTGCAACAATAACATCTATAGAATCAAGCAAGCGATGATGTGCTTTCTCAAGCGTTGCAACTCTCTTCTCTTTTGTCAGTGAGTCATCAAACATAAACTCAATCACTCAAAATATAACGAATGGCATCCTGATACTGCCGCTCTAACTGCTGAATAATCAAAGGGATCACATTGGCTGACAAGCCAAGGCTTTGCCAAGCTTCATTGTTCAATTCAGGGGCATAAAACTCACCACTGCGACCCAGCTGCAGTGCGGTCGTCATTAGGTCGGCCACATGAACAATAGCCACCTCTTTTATTGAAACTTTGGCACTGGCAGGCACGTGATGATGCCCTACGACCTCCTCAAGGCACTCAGGTAACTTCCATAACTTCATCAACAAAGCCCCCACATCAGCATGAGTAAAGCCAACCATTTCCAGCTCTACATCTTGCAACAATAGCTGCATTGACCGTGCTTTTTGAATCACTTCACAAATGAGATCAGGAATCTCGCTAAACAAGACCAACTGACCAATATCATGCAATAAGCCAGCAACAAAATAGCGCTCGACATTAAGCTCTTTGCAGTACGTGGCCAACAAACGCGCGGCCACTGCTGTCGCCATACTGTGTCGCCAAAAAGAATCCATATCAACCAGATCGGCAGGCAAGTGATTGAATGTTTTTATCACCGAGCAAGAGAGCACCATATCCCTCAATTGCTGCGTGCCGATGACGGTGATTGCTCTTGAAATCGTATCTATTCTGGATGGAAAATTAAATAAGGCACTATTGGCAATACGCAGTAATTTTGCAGCCAGCACAGCATCTTCATTAATGATTTGAGAGAGGTGGTGATTCGATTTACACGGATCATTAATCGCCTCATCAACTTTAAAATAAACGGTCGGTAATATTGCAAATTCAGAGGCACTTGCAACCAAAGAGGCCGCATCATAAGCCATGAGCGGTCACCTTTCCTTGCATATAACGAAGCACCCATTGCCGATAGAGTTCGTGTACAACGGGGTGATTCAGGTTGGATTTTTTAAATAATTGATCGGCCTTGAGTTCCGCCTTTTTTAGCAGTGCGGGGTCAAACTGCGCCATGCTTTGATCTTCAGCTTCCTCTGAAGAGAGATCTTTGATATCAGCATCGGCAACGCCCCATGTTTTCATGATACGGATATGGCGTATCGTCAACTCCATTCCTTCACGAAGCAAAATTCGCCCATTCGAATCCTGCACATCTTGAGCCAAAATCATGCCAGGTGTAATGTCATTTATAATAATTAAAGCCACAGCAATGCTCCATGTTCAGCTGTCTATATACAGTTATCTGCTCAGTACAAATGAAACTTAAGGAATATCTGAGTGGAGAGAGGTAAAAATAGTGCCTAAACACGATGCATAGTGAGAGATTAAGTGTTGTTGAGGCTGTGACGATACGTTATATTCTGCAAAAGATTATATTTAGGACGAAATCGCACCGATATTCATGAAATACAAACATATAGAACAACTCACATGGTTAAGAGGTATCGCTGCTTTTTTGGTCATTGTCGCTCATTCAATTGATGCGACTAAAGTCAAATACTCTGATTCTGATGTCACAAGCCGCTTTCCACCCATGGATTTTATGGGGCTGGGGTTTTTTGGTGTCGCACTCTTTTTTGTTTTAAGCGGCTGCGCACTATGGATTAGTAACAGACGCTTTGACAACCATAGGGGAATTATTAAATTCTATATAAAACGAGTATTCAGAATATGGCCCGCCTTCTTTGTATCCGTGCTGATCTACCTGGTTTTTATTCAGATATTTCAATACTTTTACCTGAGTGAGCCGAGAGGTTTATGGATAGAGTTCCTCGCCGACAGTGATTTTTCATTCATCAATGTTTTACAGTATTTGAGCCTGACATCGAATCTTACAGGTCCTGACAACATCATGAATGTCGCCTACTGGAGCCTTCCTGTCGAGTTTCAGTTCTATATTATATTTCCTGTATTAATTGCAGCTATATTGTTCACTCGTGCACTGGGTCTTATTTTTATCGCAATTGCCCTCTATTTTATAGGCTCACTTCAGCTCATTGAGATTGATCGGTATGAAGTATTCACTTTAGCCTTTACATTCTGCGGGGGAATTTTAATTGGATATTTATATACTGAAAAAAAAGTGAACATACAAATGAGCATGCGATGGGGGATTATTTTATTGATCTTACTATTTACATTAGCGGCTGCGGTAAAAAATAACTACTTTCACCTCCCGAAACATATATTTTATAATCAGCAATTAAACTGGAATTTATACGGTTTACTAGCAATACTGAGTGTTTTTGTGGTTTTATATACAAAGTTTGATATTAAAGAGTCCTTTATTACAAGGTTCTTGAAACAATATGGTGAAATTTCGTATAGCACATACCTATATCACAACATATTTGTTGGGGCTTCTGTGCTTATTATTGTTAACACAGGTCTTTATGGCGATGAGATAAAACTATTTTTCACCTTTTTCCTGACTCTGTTCTTTAGCTACTTTGCCGCACTATACTCTTATCGGTATATCGAGTTACCAGGAATCAACCTTGGCCGGCAACTTATTAAAAAACTACAAAAATAGGCATTGGTAAGGAATTTAGATCCTCCTGATCTTCCCTTAAGATGACACGTACTGCCTCATTTACTATACTGGTGAGTTGTAGCTATCTTGACTCTAAGTGCTTGGTAGACATCTACTTAAAAAAGTAAACTGTTGATCTTTTTGATAATTCTATCATGCCGCATCACCTCCTCCGTGTTGTTTTTTTAGCCATATTATTGTACATACTGCACTTGTAGCCCTGAGTTTTCTGCTGCCTGAATTTGGCGCTTATCAGACGAGATAAAAAGTTCAGAATTCCACGTTATTGCACAGGATAAATGTAAAGCATCTAATGAACGCAACATATTATTTTCCAATAAGATGATAGAGCCTTCAACCACTTCAGGAACAAGATTGATAATCTGAATATCTTTTATATCCTCTGCAATTTGTCCTTTTAGAATAAGATAATTCTCTATCGAGAGGTTCCCCTCCCTTACTTTTCTGTTTAGCGCCGACATCATTTCAGGCAAGCAGATGATACTTAATCCAAGCATTGATGCCTGCTGGCAATAATCATCCACTTCCGTACTACCTTGTTCTTGTATAAATTTTTTAATAAATGCAGAAGAGTCAAAGAACACATTCATTATGAAATTTTTCGTTCTTCTATAATTATTTTTGAAATATCCTCGCCCTGAACCGTTAGCTTTATTCGTTTTTGCTTCCAGGATGGTTGACCTTTACTCTCTTTATTGATTGGCGTTATTTCAGCTATTTCCTTTCCATGACGTAATACATGAATCGTTTCTCCATTTTCTACAGAAGAAAATATAGCCGAAGCGTTTTTTCTAAACTCTGTGAAACTAACTGTCATCATCTGGATTTTGCCTCTATATCATATTTTGAATACACGAACTGTACTCTTATGTACAGAGGCGTGCAATAAAAAGCTTTTCGATCGCCCCGATTCATATGAAATCTGAGAAGATTGAACAATTATCAGATCGGCGTACAACACCAAAACCTAGGGGTAGACCGAAGAAAGTGAAGGGAAATAAGTGATTAAATCGAGTCTATGCAGTGGTCTAATAGAACAGGACACATTAATGAGAGACAATTAAGAGTCGGTAGTGGGTTAAACCTGAGAATCAATAGCCCCACGGCAAGCCTTCTCGCTTGAGCTCAAATTCGCTTCGCGAAGAGGGGCATATTGGTTAGCCTTAAACAAAAATATTTACGCCGCTAGCGGGGAGAATAAAACCCCCAAGGATTCAATATTATGTCAATAAACCTTTTATGTACGTTTTATTCTGTTAAAATTAGCTCTCCAAACAGTCACCCGACAAATGAATAATGAAACGTTTCAAAATCGGGTAGTGGCTCAAAGGTGTTTTTGACATGGACACCAGTTAGAATTCCATGTAACTATTCTTGAAACAATACGGTGAAATTTCGTATAGCACATACCTATATCACAACATATTTATTGGGGCTTCTGTGCTTATTATTGTTAACACGGGTCTTTATGGCGATGAGATAAAACTATTTTTCACCTTTTTCCTGACTCTGTTCTTTAGCTACTTTGCCGCACTATATTCTTATCGGTATATCGAGTTACCAAGAATCAATCTTGGTCGGCAACTTATTAAAAAGCTACAAAAGTCTTAAATAAAATAGCAAAACATATTAATTAATCATTCTGCGAGGTTTATCATCTATGATTTATAAAGTTTCTCCCCCAGCTTTACTGATAGCTGCTCTGTTTATTGCTGGCTGTGACGGTCAGTCCAAACCCATCACGAACAACGCCCCTGTCGCACTTGATGATAGCGGTGTCGATTATCAGGTGGATAAAAACGGCACTCTGGATAACGCATTACTGAACGTTTTGAGCAATGATTCAGATGCTGAAAACAGCCCACTTGAGGCTGTGATAGAGAGCGAATCCAGCGAGGGAACACTTACTCTTGCACTTGATGGAACGTTTGCTTATACCCATAACGGCGAAGCGATCACAGAAGACTCTTTTACCTATCGCGCCAGAGATAGTGAAGGTGAACTATCTGAAATTGCCACAGTCACTATTGTAATTAATAGTGAGGGTACAGAACCTGCTCCTGCTCCTGCTCCTGCTCCTGCTCCTGCTCCTGCTCCTGCTCCTGCTCCTGCTCCTGCTCTGCCCTGCCCTGCTCCTGCTCCTGCTCCAGAGCCAGAGCCAGAGCCCACTCCGGAAAATAAAGCACCTATTGCAGCCAATGATGGCGGCAGCGGTTATCAGGTAGAAAAAAGTGGCACACTGAATAACTCATCCCTTAATATTTTGGGCAATGATTCAGATGCAGAAGATAGTTCATTAGAAGCAGTCAACGCAAGCCAGCCCAGCAATGGCACGGTTACTCTTAATGCCGATGGCACATTTGTTTATATCCATAACGGCACAAACAGCCCATCAGACTCGTTTACCTATCAGGCCAAAGACAGCAGTGGCGAACTCTCTAATATTGCCACAGTCACCCTCACCATTAATATTCCTGTCAATAGACCTGTGGCAGTCGATGACTCCTATTCAGTGAATGAAGCCAGCACAATAACACACGATTTCGCCGAGGGTGTGCTGGCCAATGATAGTGATAGTGAAACTGCAAAAGCTGATCTGGTAGTCACGCTCATCACAGCCCCAAGTTGCGCGACTGTAGAGCCTTTTCCACTTGAGAACGACGGAAGCTTCGCCTACACTCATAATGGCAATGAAAACTGTGCTAGTGATAGCTTTGTGTATAGCGTTACCAACCAAAATGGTGAAAGTAGCGAGGCCACTGTAACGCTCAACATTACATTCACCAACAACGCGCCTTACTTTCTTCCAGGACATAATGGAGATTCAGTCAATGGCTCCAATGAATATGAAGTATTAGAGTTTACTCTTGCTGGCAAAAAGGAAAACAGTACTGGGCTGTTACGTACGGTTAGAGATGATGAAAATGACCCTCTCCAACTAAAAATTATTTCGGGTCCGAAATATGGAACACTTAAATTAGGAGGCACGACATATACAGACACAGGCGACGACAGCACTCTCTATAGCGAGGATTTCAGGTATGATTATGATGGAAAGGGGCCTTATAATTTTGGCAATGGCCTTGATTTAACTAGATGCGCTAACGGCGATCCTTCTACAGTTTTTAATGGCCTCACGAGCAGCCAGATTGAGGCGATTTCAAATGATGAGTCGCGTGTCCCTTTTTGCTTCGAAAACAAAGATACCATTCGCGTTATCGCCGTTGACTCCGTTGACAATGAAAGTGGAGAGAGCACAATAAATTTATTCCTGAATGTCCAGCCTGTCGCAAATGATGACTCTGTCACAACTGCGATGAATTCAGCTATTTTAATTGACGCATTCGCCAACGATTATGACCGAGATGGTGCTATTGTTCCTTCTAGAGTAACTGGATTGAGCTGCACTAGCGGCACGATACAATACGAAAGTGAACAATTAAAATATACACCCGCAGACGGTTTTTCTGGCACAGCAACTTGTAAATACACAGCAAGAGATAACAAAAGAGTGGGGTGGAATACAAGTTATTATGGCGCACCATCTAATGAAGCGACAGTCACTATTAACGTCACTCAATAGGGGTCTCTGAATCTTATACCTGAATCCGCACCTGAAGGTGCGGATTCAGGTTATATTAAAAGAAAAATTTCCACCCAATTATTGACAATAGTGTGGTGGGTATAGGGATTACCAAGAATAATGAATTTTACTTAAATCAATATTGATCGCTTCTTTGGGGTCATGCTCTAAATTTGCAAGATTAAGCAACATGTTGTTTGCAGCCAAGCCGCGAAAAGCAACCCAAGCATCAGGTTTGATAGTCAGTCTTTGGTAGTTTTTATGAGAGAGTTTGACTGTGAAATATGTTTCATCATCTTCATCATAAACCACAAACTCAATCTCGCCGTTAACGACAACTAGGTTAAGGGTCATTTTAATATGTTTTTTCCAGCCCTTGATGTCACCTTGGTGAATGGTTGAAAAATAGGCCTCACCAAAACCATCATAGCCAATATCACTCTTTTTCATACCATGAAAAATATCACCCTGTGGATGCATGACTTGCTTAAGCGGCGTTAGAATTACTTTGTCCATAACAGTGCTCTTTTTTTCGCAAACCCTTCATACTCACTAATTTGAGTCACTGTTTTTTGATACATATCTGCACCATTCTTATAAAAGTCATAATACCATTCACTGGTAAAGCGAATCGTTTCAGAATACTCCAGATTAGATTGCCATTTCAGGTAACCTAGCGCTTTATCACAACTGAGTTTCAAAAGACCTGCTTCATGAAAAGGGATATTTCCCGTGACTGCATAAGCTTCATCGGGTGAACTAAAGTGCCAATACTTGCTCAGCTCAATCAACAGATCTTCAACGGTATGATTTTGCTCTGCACGCGGCCCAAAATTAAATGTACCCCCGTGGAAATCTTTATCTTTATAAAGTGCTGAACCCAAGTTGAGGTATCCACTCAAAGGCTCAAGAACATGCTGCCATGGCCGAGTTGCATTGGGGCTTCTGATCTCAACTTTATCGCCTTCACTCCAAGCTTTAACGCAGTCCACCACAATACGATCTTTTGCCCAATCTCCACCACCGATGACATTTCCTGCACGTCCAACGGCCATTTTAACGTTGCACTCTTGCTCTGTGAAAAATGAGTAGAAGTAAGATTTGATAATCAGCTCTGCCGCACCTTTGGAGCCGCTGTATATATCTTTACCGCCCATAGGGTCATTTTCTTTATAGCCCCAGATTTGCTCAACATTATCGTAGCACTTATCGCTGGTGATAATGATGGCGGTGCAAAGAGGGTTAATCTCTTTAAGTGCTTCCAGGATATTAGCCGTTCCCATTACATTGGTGGAGATTGTCTCAATGGGATCACTGTAAGAGGTCGAAACGATGGCTTGTGCGGCCAGATGAAAGAGAAAGTCAGGTTTTTCCTTTGATATGATTTTTTTTATCGCATCAAGGTCTCGAATATCTTGCTGATAGTGTTTGATCTTATCTTGCAGATCAAGCTCTTCGAACATGGAAGGCTTCGTTGGAATATCTTTAGAAATTCCAATTACTTCACTACCGAGTTTTAAAAGCCATGAAACCAGCCAACTGCCCTTAAATCCAGTGTGACCTGTGACCAGTACTTTCTTTCCTTTATATACATTTTCAAACATAATTTAATAATTCCAAGCGGCTCTCTCACTCAATAACACACATCGCATCTAACACGGGTGTTAACGCACTCTTCCAAGTGTTAGCCATTTTATTGTAACCTTGCGCTGATGGGTGAAGTTCATCCCCCCAGTCATTACTGTCAGCCAAAGCACTGTACTGATCCACCATACTCACCGTTAAATTAGACCAATTTCCAGAAGCCACCATATTAGTCACAAGAGAGTTCAATGCAGCTACATCGCTATTTTCTGGGTTAAAATCAATGATTTTCGCAGTCAGTACATAAATATCTCTATTTTGAGCAACGGCCCAGCTATTAATGTTATTTAATATACCCTGCACATCATTTTTAACACCCTCAGGTGACTGAGATATTGGAATATTAAGATCATTGGTTCCAACATGCAGCAAAACAACCTCAGCAGGATTGTCACTCAAAAAACCATCCACATTCCCAAGAATCCAGTCCGCAGACTTTCCAGAGTTTCCTTCATGATTATTATCATTACCATCGCCACTCATTTTAGAGCCCACAAAATCAATCTTATAACTGGAGCTAGTAAGTGAACTATAGAGTGATTTTCGATAGCCGTTTCGTGCAGGTATTGATGGAAGACTGTCATTTGGATCGCCATTGATGCCTTCACTAATTCCATCTGTAATCGAATCCCCTAACGGCATAATTCGTGGCTCAATGAGAAAGGATCGTTTTGCTGTATCAGAAGTTTCACCTTCAACGCTCACTTGAAAGTCAAACACATCTCTTTTACCTAACCCTGCAAGATCAGTATGTTCAAATTCAAATGCACCGCTTGTTTTATTTGTAATACGCACTCGGCCATAAGTCGTATTTAACCAGTTATTCTCTGCAACTTCACCATTGCTACCGAGTTTGAAAACCATTTGACCTGCATCAACTGAATCATTATCACTGGCTTTTAATGTGCCCGTCTGCTGACTCTGTTTTTCTGCAAATGAGCAGTTTGCCTCAGCCACAGGATTATTATGGTTGACCATAATGGTCACCCTTGCAGCATTAGAAACCAATCCAGATCTATCTTTAACCGTATAATCAAAAGAGTCCTGCCCTACAAATGAAGCATTGGGTGTATACCTCACCAGGCCATTCACGACAGCCGTACTTCCTCCACTGGGCGGGCTCACAATGCTAATTGTTGAAACATTAATCGTACTATCTGGGTCATTATCATTAGCTGTTACATTAATATTAACGGCAACCCCTTTATTCGTACTTTCTTGATCTTCATCAGCAATGGGAGCATCATTTTCCAAGTTGATTATTAGTGTTACTGTTGCTTGTGCTGTCAAGCCACCGGCATCAATAATTTCATAAATAAAACTGTCACTTGTGGTTTCACTGCCATCATGCGTGTATGTAAAGCCACCATCAGCATCCAGCGTCAACGTACCATTAGTAGGGCCCCTAATAGCTGTAGTGTTCAATGTGATGGAGTCACCATCCGGATCACTATCATTCTCTAATAAATTGGCACCTTTGCTCATCCCTTCACCCAAATCATAAAAATCATCCACGGCTTGTGGCGCATCACTCCTGGCACGAATCTGGATGGTCACTACTCCACTGGATTCGCTATCACCATCACTCACAAGAAAGGCAAATTGATCTTCACCATTCATATTTGCATTCGGTTTATATTCATAGCGACCAGTGACTTGGTCAAGAATAGTCAATTCGCCCTTACCTGGGTTATTTTTAATTGAAAATTCCAGTTCATCTCCATCGGGATCTTCTGCGGCCATTATTGCAGTGGCGGACTCGTCCTCCATCACATCCAAAACGGAGTCTATTGCAACAGGCGCTGCATTTTTTGAGTTATCACTACATCCCGCCATCACTAATATAGAAAATAGTGAGAGCTGGAATAGACGAAAATGATGAGATAAAAACATTTTTTTGCTCATAAACCACTCAATGAGTCGAAAAGAAAAGGATGAAAAAAGAGAAGGATAAAATTTAAGAAACGAGAAATGCGGGTATTGTTGTTAACAACACCCGCATCTTTAAATCATGATTCAGAGTAACATAATTATTTGGCGCAACGGAAGCCTATAACGGCATTAGGTCCGCCGAGATCACCACCACCATTACCTGCAAAGAACCATGGGGTATATTCATCAATATTACCCGCTCCAACACCACTACCATTACCACGAAGCAATCCTTGAGCAGGTCCCGTAAAATCAGCGACCCACTCATAAACACCATCGGCCATATTAACAATACCCAAATCAGCGTCACTCTCTGCAGCTACGGCTGCCATACTCCATTCAGCATCAGTTAATAAGCGTTTACCCGCCTCTGCACAAGACTTCAATGCCGCTCTTTGATCAACTCCAGTTGTTGGAGCCATCACACCACCATGCTCAGTTTTATCCACACACAACGAGCCCACTGCAGCCATCTCATCAGGGCAACCACCACCTGTTAACTCGGCAATAGCTGTAGCATTTCCGTCAATTGTATTAAGAGGCTCAGCAGTAGAAGCATCTGCCTTCAATGCAAGCCCGTCTGTAAGAGCTGTAGCATCTGCCTTCAATGCAAGCCCGTCTGTAAGAGCTATAGCATCTGCCTTCAATGCAAGCCCCTCTGTAAGAGCTGTAGCATCTGCCTTACCAGCAATATCTGCTGCATTACCATTAACTGCATCTTTTACAGCTGTAAAATTACCATTGACCTCTGATGCCAGAGCCGTCTCTTCTGCTACGAAGGCTTTCATCGCATCGTCTGCTATTTCGCCTGCCATAACAGAAGAACCACCCATCATAAAAGCGGCTGCGATTCCTATTGAAAGTGCTGTTTTTTTCATAATCCATGTATCCTTTTAAATTTTAATGTCTATTCGTTATTATTAAAGTTTCAAAAATCAAATCAGAGCGCTTGTTTAGCCCCACTTACCCTGATCCCATTTCATTTGATCCCAATTACTGCCTGACTCACTGCCACCGCCATTGTCACCGCCACCGCCGCCATCACTACAACCTGATAAAGCGAAAAGCAGAACAAGGAGTGAAACAATCTTTATGCCAAATACTAATTTCATTGGCTTTTGCCTCCTGTTTCATCATCTAACATAACAAACAACTACAGCACTTCCGTGCTGCGACCTTTACAACTTTCCATTAAGTGAAGACAACTAAAAACTTCATTACAAACAGAAAAGAACACTATTACATCTCAGGAATAATTACGCAAGAATTGTATTACTTCCCCTACCCGCCTCTTAAATAACATTATTTCATAATAAAATCATCTACCCAATCACAAAACTTTTAATTTCAAGAGGCTTGAAACTCAGTATTCCACTCCAGCATGGGGCGTACAACCCCGACATAATTTCCTGGCCAATCCCCTCGAGTAGAGTCACCATCCAGGCTATCAATGACTTGAAATGCCAGTGCATCTCTCACATGAAACTGTAACTCCTGACGCGGCTCCAGCGCCCACATCGAAATATCAATCACCGCAGGGCCTTCTGCAAAAAAGTTCGCGGGAACGGTCACTCGACTGACATAACGACCGGCAGGCCTCGGGCGTTTACGCCACTGCGGATCCAAATCAACCGAAGCAAAAACTACAATACCCTCTTCATTCATAAATGAAACATGAGGCTGCAGTACATGCCCAGGTGTAGAGACTTCAAACTCAATTTCAACATGAATGGGCTCGCGAATATCAATGGCATCAGATAGCCTTCCATCAGAAAGGCATAGGCGAACCTCCCTGACTTTTACTATATCCGTCCCGGGCGCATCGGCCACACTGTCCCATGTCACACTTGAGTTACTACCATGGCCTTTTTCAAGATAAGCACTGACGATTTCATAAGCGGGGCCATCCATCTCCACCACACCTTGATTCAATAAGATGACTCGCTGACACATTCGGGTAATCGCTGACATATTATGTGAAACAAACAATACCGTGCGCCCCTCACTGCCAACATCTTCCATTTTATCCATACATTTTTTTTGAAATGCAGCATCACCCACAGCTAATACTTCATCAACGATCAAAATCTCAGGTTCCAGATGTGCCGCGACTGCAAAGGCCAAACGAATTCGCATTCCACTGGAGTAACGTTTGACTGGAGTATCAAGAAATTTTTCGACACCTGAAAATTCGACGATTTCATCAAACTTACGATCGACCTCTTTTTTGCGCATTCCGAGCACAGTACCATTCAGGTAAACATTCTCCCGACCTGTCAGCTCTTGATGAAAGCCTGTACCGACTTCAAGCAGACTGGAGATTCGCCCGCGCAACTCAAGTGAGCCTCGTGTCGGTGTCGTAATTTTTGACAGCACTTTGAGCAGTGTCGATTTACCGGCTCCGTTGCGGCCAATAATGCCAACCACCTCGCCTTGCTTGACTTCAAAAGAGACCCCTTTTAATGCCCACAAGCAGCTCTCTGTATCTTCAATCGTTTCAATATCATCAAACTCATACAGGGAGCGATATTTTCTAAAATTCTCCAGTGGACTCTTAATAAAATTTACCGCTGAACGTGCCAGACTATCACTCTTATTTGCTTTCGTACCAATACGGTACACCTTAGCGACATCCTGTACTTTGATTGCAATATCTTTATTACTCATATGTTCTTACTCGATCATTTCCAGTTTTTTATATGACATCAACAAAAAGTTTTTCTGTTTTTGTAAAATACCGCGCACCAGTGATAACAATTAAAACAGCGGTGATCGCACCTGGCAGGATATATTCCCAAGGTATTGCCCCTCCCAGAAAACAGGCTCGGAACCCTTCTATCACAGCCACAATCGGGTTGAGTGAATAGAGCAAGCGATATTCTGTAGGAATTGATGAGGCGGAATAGAGAATGGGGGCTGTATAGATCAGCAGACTCATCACATACGCCATGGCAAATTTTACATCTCTAAAACGAATAGCAAGTGATGACAACCACATCCCCAAGCCTGCAGGAATACACATCATTATCACAATAAGAAATGGAAACAGGAGTAAATTCCAGGTTGGAGCGATCTCATAAAACCACAAAACTGCCACCATCAATAACATGGCAATGAAAAAATCAACCAGCTTGGCCAGCACTGCGGTTAAAGGAAATATCAGGCGTGGAAAATAGATTTTACCGAGCATATTTTGCCCAGCCACCAAGCTCTGACTGGAAGCCAGCATGGCGGTTGACATATAGGTCCAGGGAATAATCGCAACTGTAGAAAAAAGTACGTAAGGGATACCATCAGTATCCAGTTTGGCCACTTTACCAAAAATAATAGTAAAAATAATAATTTGTACAAAAGGGTTTAAAATTGCCCAGGCAAACCCTAAAATTGTTTGCGCATACAGTACTTTAATATCCCGCCAAACCAAAAAGAAAAAAAGATCTCTGTACTGTTTCAGCTCCTGGAAGTCGATAGTACGCTTTTCATCGCCACCTTTTATAATAGTGACAGGCAGTTCACCTTGCTCTATTTTGCTCATATATTTACCTTAAATTTTTAGAAGCTCATGCGCTTCCAGTAGTGAAGCAACTTCTTGAATCAATGCAAAGGGATGTTTGGAGCGGATGGCGATATCTAATAAAGAGTTAGCGCCATCGGCCTGATTAAGCACCCATAGCATGGCCATCTGACGCTCTACGCGGTCATTCTCTCCACCCATCGCACTGTATAGACCGCGTTTGCCCAGTTGCGGCTCACATTTTGGATTGGTATTGATATAATAAGTATCCTTTTCCAGGATATTAATGATCTGACAAATCATGTGGTAAGAGTCTTCCAGATGCTCTGGTTTTATAAAATCCAGATTATCTGCTGAGGTATGATACTCAGGAAAAACTCCGTGTTTACTGCGTTCGAATAAGCCCACGGCTAAATTAAAACCAGGTGAACAGTATTGACGTTCGTCGTATCCGTACGGTGAAAAATCTTCAACAATCGCTGTAGATTTTCCACAATGCTCCAAAACATGCTCAATCGCTTTATCTATAAATGCATCACCTTGTCGGCTGCGTTTATAAACAGGCCCGCCGCCATCACCGACGCAGGAGAGTGCAATTCCATGCTTTATATTTTTTACTTTTTCTTCATTTCGAGCAAGCCAGGTGATTGAACCAATGGTTCCCGGCGCAAAAATAAAACGGTACGTCAGTTTTTGCTGGGTTTTGGAGAGATGTTTTGCCAGCAGTGTTAATAGTGCGATGCCCGACAAGTTGTCATTTGCCAGTGATGGGTGACAAGTATGCGCTGACAGCAAGACCTCTTCATCACTTTCACCTTTCAAAAGATACTCGCCATAACTCAGCGAGCCATCCTCTAGCGATGAGTCAATAAAAACTTCATAGACCTCATCATTAAGCTGTTCAAATTGATTATGGCTTAAGCAAAAACCCCAAGTCTCTTTGTAATATGAGGTTCGATAGGGAATTAAATCAGGTTGTTCTGGCAATGTAACAAGATGACCTTTAAGCTCGTCCAGTGATAATTTCTTATTCACTGGCACGCTGTAATTTAACAGATGAAGGTTGGACTTTTTAAAGTCCACAATTCGCTCACCTTTTGCATTTTTTATATAGGCATCCCTAACATTCCACTCTTTTGGTACCGTCCAATCAAAGACCTCTGTTCCAGTGGGTACTTCATGAATATCGAGTGGAATATGGCTCTGTATTGATTTCAGCGTCTCTCGAACGCCATCGCCACTAATGCTGCGACACAGTGGAAATAGTTTTTCAGAAAAACCATACATCCACTCTCCGGCAGATCGTTCAGCACTCATCTCTTCCAGAGAAAAATCAGTCATGTATTTCGACTTCAGGAATAGGCGTTACAAATTTCCCACCCCACGAACGCACCTCTTTCATCTGCTCAATAATTTCATTTTTCAAATTCCAAGGCAGAATTAAAACGTAGTCGGGTTTAGTTTCCATAATCTTTTCGGGTGCATAAATCGGGATATGCACACCCGGTAGATACAACCCTTGTTTGTGAGGGCTCAGATCAGTCGTATAATCAAGAAAGTCCGTGCGTACGCCACAATAATTCAACAAAGTATTACCTTTGGCAGGCGCTCCATAACCCACAACGGTTTTACCTTGTTCCTTTGCTTCGATCAGAAAAGTTAACAAATTACGCTTGGTTTTTTCGACTTGATCTTGATAGGACTGATAGTATTCAAGTGAGTTATAACCCGCTTTATCTTCACGATTAAGCATCTCTATCGCCCGATCAGTCACGGGTTTGCTTTGATCTTCTGTATGGCGTGCAAAAATACGCAATGAACCACCATGCGTACCTAACTCTTCAACATCAAATAGCGTTAAACCATGATGTGAAAATATACGTTCAACGGCGCTGAATGAGAGATATGAGTAATGTTCGTGATAGATGGTATCAAATTGGTTCAACTCCATAAGCTTCATCAAATGAGGAAACTCCATGGTAATCACACCATCAGACTTTAATATCAGCTTCATGCCACCGACAAAATCATTAATATCGGGAACATGCGCAAGCACATTATTACCTAGTAATAAGTCAGTGCTTTTACCTTCTTTAACCAATTCTTTAGCTGTTTGCACACCAAAAAATTTAACAAGAGAGGGAATCCCCTTCTCTTTTTCTGCCGCTGCAGCGACATTAGCACAGGGCTCTATCCCTAATACTGGAATATTTTTTGCCTTGAAATGTTGCAGTAGATAACCATCATTACTTGCTAGCTCCACAACCTGACTATCTTTTCCGTACCCAAATCGCTCACACATCATATCGGCATAATCCGATGCATGTTGCACCCAACTTTTTGAAAATGAAGAAAAATAAATATAGTCGTCACGAAAGAGTGAGTCAGCGCTTTGATGCTCAGGCAACTGTACTAAAAAGCATTTGTCACAAACATACACACATAATGGGTACATTGGTTCCATTTTTTGAAGGGCATCTTCGTTCAAAAAATCATTGGAAACAGGCGATACACCGAGATCAACAAAAACATGCTCAAGATGGGTATTACAGAATCGACACTTTTTTTCACTCATTACTTATATTCCAGATAAAGTCTATATAATTAATTTAACACTGTAAGGAATGGGCATGAAACAGTTCATTCAAATGGTGTGGTTCAGCACCTGATACAGAGTTATCATTGAGGTCAATGCTTTAGCCTAAAAAGTGCATTTACCAGACTTTCCATGGGGGAGTACTACTCGACCATAAATCTTCCAGAACATGTTTATCTCGTAATGAATCCATAGGCTGCCAAAAACCGTGATGCCTATAGGCATTTAATTGTCCATCTTGAGCCAAATTTTCCATTGGCTCTCGCTCCCACACTGTTTTATCTTCGTCAATATAATCAATAACTTTAGGTTCAAGCACAAAAAAACCGCAGTTTACCCATGCGCCATCACCCTCTGGTTTTTCTTTAAAAGTTTGTATATTACTGTTATTTTGAGCTAGGCTAAAAGCACCAAATCGCCCTGGTGGCTGTGCAGCCGTTAAAGTTGCCAGTGTTTTCTTTTCTTTATGAAATTTAATTGAGTCACGTATATTTACATCACTCACACCATCACCATAAGTCAAGCAAAATGTTTCATCATCCAGATAATTTTTGACTCGCTTCAAACGCCCACCTGTCATTGAGTTTTCACCTGTATCAACCAGCGTCACTCGCCATGGCTCGGCAGTGTTATTATGAATAACCATATCATTATTGCGCATATCAAATGTGACATCCGATGCATGCAGGTAATAGTTTGCAAAATACTCTTTTATGGCATACCCCTTATAACCACAACAGATAATAAAATCATTAATGCCATGAGAAGAGTATATTTTCATTATATGCCACAAAATGGGCCGCCCACCAATTTCAACCATGGGCTTGGGGCGAACACTGCTTTCCTCACTAATCCGCGTTCCATATCCCCCTGCAAGAATCACTACTTTCATATCTCTACCTTAAATTCCTGCTATTTGTTGTCAATCAAGTTTGCTTGATCTTTCTTTTTCTTGGCAGCATGAATGTCTGTCACAACATCTCCATTTTTATCACTCTCTTCCCATGCAGGTACGATTCCGCCCACAGTCTTATCTCTAACAACATCATGTATCAAGTCAGCATCAATTGTTTTACGTTGCTCTGCAAACCCGCACACCAGTGCAGTATCACACAACACATTAATCAGCCGTGGCGTTCCTTTTGTATAGTAGTGTACGGCAACACAAGCTGCCGTTTCAAACAAATCATGATCACCACCGACAACAGAAATACGATGCCGAATATATTCACAGGTCTCTTGCAAGTCTAGTGTTTTCAAGTGAAAATCTATCGCAATTCTTTGAGAAAATTGTTCAAGTTCCGGGGTGCGTAACATATTTCGAAGACCTGGCTGACCCACGAGTACCAACTGTAAAACCTGATCCTTGTCTGCGTTAATATTTGCTAGCATCCGGAGCTCTTCAAGTGCTTCAATACTTAAATTCTGAGCTTCATCAATAATGAGTACAGTGCGTTTTCCACCCTCATACTCTCGAGTTAAAAATTCAGCGAATGTTTGATAAAGTTCAACTTTCTCCTTACCCCGATACTCTAGCTGAAAAGCATAGAGCACCCATTGCATTAACTCACCAAATGAGCGGTGCGTATTTGACACCAGCCCGACGGTCACTTCCATATTTTTAGCAATCTGCCCCAAAATCTGCCTGACCAGAGTCGTTTTACCTGCACCAATTTCGCCCGTAATGACCGTAAATCCAGCTTGGTTCATTAAGCCATATTCGAGCATGGCCAAAGCCTGGCGATGCTTTTTACTCATAAAAAGGAATCCAGGATCTGGAAGCAGGGAAAAAGGCTTTTCATCAAACCCGTAAAATGATTCATACATAGCTTAAATGCTCTCTATCGCTGTTCTTTTATATTGTTAAAAATTACCATATTGTTGAACCTTAACTTCAGCTTTATTCAGCACAGTGCCCATTAAATTATTACGACCTAATGCATCCATTGCACGTGATGCATCTCTTGAAAGCGTCTTGCCCTCTTCTATTACTAATATAGTAGAGTCAATATAAGGAGAGAGTACCAGCACATCGTCCGTTAGCAGAATGGGCGGCATATCAAATATAATAATATTGGATGGAAATCTTGCCTTTATTTCATCAATCAGACGCGATGTCCGTGGTGATGACAGAATTTCTGAAGAATTTGGAAGGGCAACACTACCCGGCACCACATAAAAGCGACCAATACCAGGGTCGACTATAATTTCATCCAGCGGCGTTTCTGAAACCAGATAATCACTGACACCAAGTTCTGGCTCAAGCCCAAAATAGCGATGTACGCTGGGATTTCGCATATCCAGATCAATTAATATAATAGCATGATCAACCTCCATGAGTGCCAGGTTAATCGCCAGATTAATCGCCGTAAGCGACTTTCCTTCACCAGGGTTTGAGCTTGTTATTGCCAGCGTATTCCAACCATGAGTCCGCATTTTATGCCACACATGGGTTCTGAGTGTTTTATAAATTTGAGAGTATTCAAAGTTTATCTTATTGGTGATAATGCGATTTTCTTTTAGAACATCTTCCGATACAGCGATTTTTCTTACAGGTGCACCATTATAGACTTTCCCTGCATCAAGCCGTTTTCCAGATGACGTAACACCTCCATCCTGCTGCTCTTTCCGTGCACGCTCAACCGCTTTGGTAATACGGTCCATCTACAACTCTCCCCAGTTTATATTCAAGGCTATTAATGTCATATAAACATAGGCAACAGATACAAGTATCCACCCACCACCAACAGTATAATAAGAACAAAAATTCCAAATTTAAAAATCAATCGATTTCTTTTTCGCCTCAGATCTTGATTATTTTTAATATAGGGTATCACGGTTAAAGGAGGGGCTTTTGCAATAAGAGTCACACCATTTATACCACGGACACTACGATCCATAAACTCGACAATGGCTGCATAACCAATACCGACACCAACTGCGACAATTGATCCCAGCAATAATATGCCCAAGCGGTTAGGTCGAATAGGGGTTGTGGGTAAATTGGCAGGCTCTAGCAAAGAGAAGCGCTCACCTTTATTTTCAAACTCTAATTGCTCAGAAATCTGTGCTTGTAACTGCTTATCTTTAATTTCCTGGTATTTTTTAACGGCATTATCGTAGTCACGCTTAATCAAAAGCCCCTCTTGTTCAACTCTAGGCGTTTGCATCAAGCGCTCTTCATAATCTCTCGCTTTCAACTTCACTCTTTCACGTCGGTTTTTTTGTGACTTAATGCCAATAAGAACCGTGTTAAGTTGTGACTTCATTGCAATATATGCGGGATTATCCGGTGGTAACTGCGAAGCTTTATTATTAGAAGGTCGAGCATTTTCCAATGCATTTGTTAATGACCGCAATGAACGTTTTAGCTTAATGACATCAGGATGGTCATTCGAGTACTTCTCTTGAGCTGATTTTAACTGTGCTTTTGTTTGCTTGATTTGAATGGCTATTTCATTCGTATCATCGCCAACACCCGTCTGTCTTTTCAGTGCTTCAACTTCCCGTTTCAATCGAACCACATCAGGGTGATCCGGTGAGTACCTTGCCATTGCGTTCATATAGTTTGATTGTAACTCCCTTAAACGTCCGGCGGGGCTATCACCCAAAAAAGGGGCAATATAAGCCAGCTGACTTTCAATGCTCATCCTGCGCTCTTGCAAGAGTGATAGCTGAGCTTCAACATCCTCCAGCTCTTTTTGAGAGTTTTCCATACGAGTCATATTCAACTGCATTAACTCAGGAAGACGGCCGACATTCCGCTCTTTAAATACCGCAAGCCGTGCTTCCAGCAATTTGATCGTCTCACTCAAGCGCTCAGCTTCTCCGCCTAAAAATTCCGAAGTCATTTCAGCTTTTTGTGTACGTATCTTAACGTTTTCAGCCAAAAACAGTCGAACCAGCTCTTTGGTGACACTTTGCGCAGCTTCTGCTTCGTCATATTCAAATGACAGTTCAAAAGCAATAGTCGCTTTAGAGGCTCGCCCACCACGAAAAACATCAGCACTAACCATATCAACCAAAATTGCTTTACGCATTGTCGAAATCAACAGGCCCGTTTCACCCTGCTCTCTGTATTCTGAATACAGATCAAACTTTTCAATAATTTTCCAAAGATTGGCGTTCGTCATCACACGTTTGCCAATCAACTGAATACGCTCATCCGCATAGCTCGTGACAGTCGACTTAACTAGGTCTTGCGGAATTTCCTGCTGCTCAATCAAAATTGTCGCTGTGGACTGATAAACAGGAGGTAAAAAAAATGCGAGAGCCGCTGCAATTGATAAAATCAATAAGAAAGGGGTAATAATCTGTGCTTTGCGTCGTTTAGCAATTTCAATAAAGTCACTAAACTCACTCATTGTATCTTGTTCTGTTGCCATAATTCAGGCACTACTCCTTACTCATCATGTAAAATCAACTTACAATTTTTATAATATTACCTGGACACAGAAACTTTAGGCCAAGCATAACGAACGCCTATCGCCACAGAGTTACTTTTAGCAACAGCACTATTATCTTTGAATCGACGAAATTCATAACTAAAATCCATAGCCCAATCAAGTGACAACTGCCAGATAAAGCGGGGTTGTAGGCCAAAATATACTTGACTTGATGAACCATCCGCCAGATTTTTATTCTGATAGGTATTAAGATAAAGAGAAAAATCAACAGTCGGTCTAATTTTTCTTTTCCACCAAAATTTTAATTCGTCAGCCAAGATAGATGTCTCTTTTCCACTGGAGTTCACATTTCGGCGAAGCAAAAGATTAAGTGATCCAATCTCAGTTCTTTTATTTCCAATAATCTGATAAATAACACCTGAAGAATCTTCTGATTCCGATGAACTATTCCGAAAGCCAATCTGAGCACTGCCCTTAAATCTTTCAGAGAACTTATAGTTAACCCCTAGATTGACCTGACGATTATCAACAACACTATCATTATCGAGATTTTTATACTGTGAACCAGAAAAACTCAACACTGAATCCATTTTTTGTGTCAATTGATGAACCCAGTTTGCAGATAACCTCTGTGTGCGATGATCAAATAACGAATCAGTGGAATACTTCGTATCCAGAAGCCTGTATTGTAATTTCAGTGTATCCTGTAGACTCAATCGCCACACCCAGTATGGTTTGACATCGAAAAGAGTTCGTCTGGAATACACCTGTAATATTGAAGTATCTGCATCCTCTAAATCAGACGCTTCAATATCATCATAATTAACCTCTGCTGCGATCTTCCTGAGCACACCTTCCCGTTTAAAAGTACCATTAACTCCAAGTACATTACGCTCAAGTTGATAGGTATATTTCAAATATGCACGTTGTGAATTGTCAGACAAATCGTTATTTTTACTGTATTTAAAATCAAGAAAAGTACGTAAAGATAGCTCCGTATTACGATCTTTACGAACCATTTCCAATGAAGGTATTGCAATCAATCGAAAATAACGGTCTTTAACACCAGGTAATAAAGCAGCATTCTCACCATACTCTTCCGCAAAACCAAGTGCTGGCAAAAGAGACCACTCTGCTGCTTTCAAAGTAGCCGATGAAAACAGAAAGCAGAAAACAACGATACTAGAAAATACAACTTTGGTGATCATCTTTTGTATCAGGTTCATTAAGTTCAATAGTATCAAGGTACAATAATCAAATCATCACTTTTCAAGATGATGTTTTGCTTCAGACCTTTGCCCTTTTTAATATTGTCATACCTAAACGGGATGATTTTTTGAACCCCATTTTCCCTGCGAAAAATTTTAATTTTACTTTCAGCGGCATAAGGGGTTAACCCCCCCGCAAGTGCTAATGCTTGAACCACATCAAGATAGCGCCCGACCGCATATTGCCCTGATTTTTGCACTTGGCCAATAATATATATTTTATAACCCCCAACCTTAGTGATCACGACAGTAACAACAGGGTCAGGAATGAATTTTTTCAGGCTTTTAGATAATTTAGCCTGTATTTCAGCTGGCGTACTTCCTGCCACTTTCAAGTCCCCCACAAGAGGGAAAGAGATACGACCATCAGGACGAACTAGCACCTCCCTTTGCAATGACTCTTCACGCCACACCGAAATCTCCAGAACATCCTCTGGGCCAACAAGGTAGCCAGGCGAGCTTTTTTGTGCGGAAACCCATGGGCTAAACAACCCCATCATAATTCCAATGGCGATAATGCAAAACTTCACTTTACGCATACTCCCGTACTTTATTTTCATATAAAAACTCTTCTTCAAACTACAAAGCAATTTGAATTAAAAAGAACAGCACGACAAACTTAACAAAATTGGAAAAAGATAGCTATTTTTCAGCCGTTTATGAATCAAGAATAGATAAACATTCTTCAAGTTCTTTGCGAACCTGGCACACTATTTGATGGCTGCGCTCACTATCCCCTTTAACCTCATCGCCTTTCAGACGTTGACGTGCGCCATCAATGGTAAAACCGTTCTCATATAATAGGCTACGTATTTGACGAACCAACATCACATCATGACGTTGGTAGTAGCGCCGATTTCCTTGGCGCTTCATTGGCTTTAATTGAAAAAATTCCTGCTCCCAATAACGTAAAACATGTGGTTTTACGTCACATAAACGGCTCACTTCACCAATTGTAAAGTAACGCTTACTGGGTATGATGGGTAATTTATCAGCAGAAGAATCAGCCATCACCTATATAGAGCTCCACACGTGATTTTAATTTTTGCCCCGCATGAAATGTCACAACCCGCCGAGCAGAAATAGGAATCTCTTCTCCTGTTTTAGGGTTACGACCTGGGCGCTGTTTTTTATCCCGTAAATTAAAATTACCAAAACCAGATAGTTTTACAATTTCACCACGTTCCAGCGTTGCTCTCACTTCATCAAAAAAAGCCTCGACCAACTCTTTCGATTCACGTTTATTCAGACCTATGTCATCAAAGAGCCTGTCAGCCATATCAGCTTTAGTTAAAGTCATATTCAGTTCCTCAGTGTTGCACCGACCTTATTTTCAAGCTTAGTTAAAAGCTCATCCATTTGCGCACTCACTTCATGATCTTTCAATGTGCGCGAATTATCTTGTAAAAGCAAACCTAATGCCAGGCTTTTTTGTCCATCTGCAATACCGGCACCTCGGTAAACATCAAACAGTTGCATGCTTTGCAGTCGCTCACCTACTGAGAGCTCTACAACATCTCGAATAGCCTGCATAGATACACTCTCATCTACGACCAAAGCAATATCCCTTCTTATATAAGGGAATTTAGACCATTCGTGAAAGCAAGGCAAATTTACTTGATTCAATTCATCAAGCTGCAGCTCAAACAGACAGACAGTTGTTGGCACACCTATTTTTACTGCCAACGCAGGATGAATCACTCCACACCAACCAATCACCTGGCCGTCTACATTCTCAATAGCTGCTGTTTGCCCTGGGTGCAAAGCAGAGTGCTGCCCTTCACGGAAATGAAAGCAACCCGCTTTACCTGTCAAGCCAAGCAATGCTTCAACATCATTTTTAACATCAAAAAAGTCAAGTTTCTTTGGTATTTTGCTCCACTGCTCTGGGTAAACATCGCCCTGCAAAACACCCGCAATGACCTTCTTATCCTTTATTTCATCACCTGAGGCATGAAACTTTAGGCCGCTTTCAAAAAAACGAACGCGATCTTGCTGTCGATTTTGATTATAAAGCAGTGCTTGCAATAGCCCAGACCACAAACTGGTACGCATTTCTGACATATCAGCGGAGATTGGATTGAGTAATTTAACAGGAGTAATTTCTGGCTCTACTAGTTTTTGCAAAGCAGGATCAACAAAGCTAAACGTAATAGCCTCCTGATAACCTCGGTTCACCAGCAGTTGGCCTATTTTTTTAGTCACCGACGAATCTTTTTTTTCATTTTCTATTTTCAACCGCCCAACCACTGACGTTCCAACCAGTTGATTATAACCATGCATCCGCGCCACTTCTTCGATTAAGTCAGCCTCAATAGTGATATCAAAACGGTATGATGGCGGAGTCACTTGCCATGAACCGGAGTTGGAATTAATTGCCATTCCCAAAAATGACAGGCTTTCAGATATTTTTTTAGATGGAATTTCAACACCCAGCAAGCGTTTGATTCTTGACTGTCTCAATTCAACAGGCGCTCTATCAGGTAGTTTTTCATTATTGACCACCTCTGTCACTGGCCCAGCAGAGCCGCCCACAATATTCAGCAACAATTGAGTAGCACGCTCCATTGCCTGACTTGCTAATGAAAAATCGACACCGCGCTCAAAACGGTGAGATGAATCTGTATGCAAGCCATATTGCCGTGCCTGACCTGCCATTGTATCTGGTGAGAAAAAAGCACTTTCAAGAAATAGTGCTGCTGTACTATTTGTCACTGATGAAGCCTCGCCTCCCATCACGCCAGCAATCGCTTGAGCACCGCGTTGATCAGCAATCACCAATGTCTCTTTTTTCAGCGTAACTTCTTTACCATCAAGCAAGGTCACCTTTTCATCAACATTGGCATAACGAACCTGAACACCACCTTCAACCTTCTCCAGATCAAAAGCATGCATCGGCTGCCCCAACTCAAGCATCACGTAGTTTGTAACATCGACAACAGGGCTAATACTGCGCAAACCACAGCGCCGTAAACGCTCTTGCATCCATAATGGTGTCTGCACCGAAACATCAACACCCTTAATAACTCTTCCAACATAACGTGGGCAAGCAGACGGCTCACAAACTTCAACAGCAACTATGTCCTTGATAACAGAAGGAACAGAGGTTACAGATGAATGAGCCATTTCACTTTGATTTATTGCCGCAACCTCCCGTGCAATTCCCATAATGCTCAAGCAATCACCCCGATTGGGTGTTAACCCAACCTCAATACTGAAATCATCCAGTTTCAAATAATCAAACATCAGCTTGCCAACAGGCGCATCATCAGGAAGTGCCATCAAACCCTCAGCACTGATCGCCAAACCTAATTCAGCAACGGAGCAAAGCATTCCAAATGACTTAACACCACGCAACTTGGCACGTTTTATTTTCATACCACCGACGAGTACAGCGCCTACTTTGGCCGTTGGCACGCGCATTCCAACAGCAACATTAGCCGCACCACAAACGATAGTGAGCTGCTCTGATTCACCAACATTTACACTGCAAACTTGCAATCGCTCTGCATCAGGATGTGCACTGACCGCCACAATTTCACCCACCACCACGTGCTCTAAAGAGGGTGCGACAGGCTCAATTGCATCAACCTCCAGACCTGCCATCGTCAGTTGCTCAGCAAGCTCTGATGTCGATATTGATGGATTAACCCATTCACGAAGCCATTGTTCACTAAATTTCATATTTATGATCTATCTATTGTTAACGTTAGAAGGTTTTATAAAACGATCAAAACTAATTAAACTGGCGTAAAAATCGTAAATCATTCTCAAAAAACAGGCGTAAATCATTCACGCCGTAACGCAGCATGGCTAACCGCTCAACACCCATACCAAATGCAAAACCAGTGTATTGCTCGCTATCAATTCCCACATTTTTGAATACATTCGGATGAATCATGCCGCAACCCATCACTTCCAACCAACCCGTCTGACTGCAAACACGACACCCTTTTCCATTACAAATCACACAAGCAATATCAACTTCGGCTGAAGGCTCTGTGAATGGAAAATAAGAGGGTCGGAAACGTATTTTTAACTCTTTTTCAAAAAATGCTTTTAAAAAGTCATCTACAATCACTCTAAGATCGATAAAATTTACATTTTCATCGACCATAAAACCTTCCACCTGATGAAACATCGGGCTGTGCGTCACATCGGAGTCACACCGATAAACACGACCGGGAGCAATAGTACGCAGTGGCAATTCACAACCTTCCATAACACGCACCTGGACGGGCGATGTGTGTGTACGCAATACAGTATTCGCATCCACATAAAATGTATCGTGCATCGCGCGAGCGGGATGGTTCGCTGGAATATTCAGCGCTTCAAAGTTATGGAAGTCACTCTCAATCTCTGGCCCTTCAGCAACATCGAAACCGATACGAGCAAACAGTGATTCGATACGTTCCATTGTTTGGGTCACGGGATGAAGTCCACCGACCTGCTGCCCTCGACCCGGCAAAGTAACATCCAGCTTTTCAGCCTCTAAACGAGCATTTAAAGCGGCAGACTTTAGTTTACCAAGCTTTACTTCAATTGCTTGTTGCAGCTCTTTTTTTGCCTGATTAACCGCCTGCCCGACTTTGGGGCGCTCGGCGGGCTCCAGACTGCCTAGCTGCTTCAAATACCCTGTCAGCAACCCTTTTTTACCAAGAAACTGAACACGCACCTGGTCAAGCGCTTCCAGCTCAGACGCTTCAGCAACAGCTTGAATTGCCTTTGAAGTGATATCCGTGAGTTCTTGCACAATAATTCTCCAGAGAAGCTGTTTTCTTAAAAATTATAAAAATATGGAGTAACCAAAAAAGGGAAGCTAAACAGCCTCCCCTTCAATTAAACCAGAACAACTTAGGATAATTAAAAAATCACGCTAAGCTTGCTTTAGCCTTTTCTGCAATGGCTGCAAAAGCCGCTTTGTCATGAATCGCAATATCGGACAAAACCTTACGATCAATCTCGATCTCAGCTTTTTTCAAGCCATTGATCAAAAGACTGTAAGAGATTCCACATTCACGAGCGGCCGCATTAATTCGAGCAATCCACAGCGCTCGGAACGTACGTTTTTTCTGACGACGGTCACGATACGCATATTGACCCGCTTTAGTGACAGCCTGCGTAGCAACACGATATACATTTTTACGACGACCACGATAACCTTTTGCTTGAGCTATAACCTTTTTGTGCTTAGCTCTTGCGGTTACACCTCTTTTTACTCTTGGCATTTTATTCTCCCCTCAACAATTATCTGATATTCAGCATTTGACGTACCGCTGGCACATCACATGCTGCGACCTGTTCACCCTTACGCAGCTGACGCTTACGCTTAGTGCTTTTTTTAGTCAGAATATGTCTGAGATGAGACTGTTTACATTTGAACCCACCAGACGCTGTGCGCTTGAAGCGTTTAGCCGCCCCGCTGTTCGTTTTTATCTTTGGCATTGTTAACTCCGCATTCGTTAACGTTAAAATTAAAAAATAATTATCTTGAAAAATTCAAGACAAACTTCACTACTTCTTTCTAGGTGCCATTAACATCACCATCTGCCGTCCTTCCATACGAGGAAATTGTTCGACAGTGGCAATATCAGCCAAATCACCTTCGATCCGCTTAAGCAGATCACGGCCTAGCTGTTGATGGAGCATTTCACGCCCACGGAACCGTAAGGTCACCTTGACGCGATCTCCTCCATCCACAAAGCGGGTCAGGTTGCGAAGTTTTACCTGGTAGTCCGCTGATTCCGTCCCTGGACGAAACTTTACTTCCTTGACTTGAACTTGTTTCTGTTTTTTTCTCGCCGCATGTTTTTTCTTGTTCTCTTCAAACAAGAATTTCCCATAGTCCATAATCCGACATACAGGTGGATCAGCCTGAGGCGAGATCTCCACCAAATCCATTTTAGCATCTTCAGCAGCTTGCTTAGCCTCATCAATACTTACAACACCGGCTTGGTTGCCTTCGCCATCAATGAGACGAACCGATGGAACCCTTATGTCATTATTCAGGCGGAGCCTTTTTTCAGCAGCGATTCTATTATTCCTCTAAAGCAATTCGACTATAATTTGCGACATCAGCATTCAGGTGTTCACCCAATTGCACCAAGGACATACTACCCAAATCCACTCCTTGACGCGTACGCACAGCCACAGTTTTATTTTCCATCTCCTGATCACCCACAACCAGAAGATAAGGCACTCTTTTCATCGTGTGCTCGCGGATTTTAAATCCGATCTTCTCATTTCTCAAGTCTGATTTTACTCTGAAGCCCTGATTTTGCAAAAAACCTTCAATTTCAGAGGCATATTCTGAGTGCCGATCAGCAATATTTATTACCACAACTTGCGTCGGTGAAAGCCATGTAGGCAGCGACCCTGCTGACTCTTCAATCAAAATACCAATAAAGCGCTCTAACGAACCCAGTATTGCCCGATGCAACATCACAGGCACTTGTTTGCTGCCATCTTCAGCAACATAAGTTGCATCTAAACGACCTGGCATCGAAAAATCGACCTGAATCGTACCACATTGCCACACACGACCAAGACAGTCTTTTAACGAAAATTCAATTTTTGGCCCATAAAATGCACCTTCACCTAGCTGCAAACCCCAAGGCAACTGCTTATTTTCCAAGGCTTGCTCTAGTGCTTTTTCAGCTTTATCCCACACTTCATCAGAGCCAACACGCTTTTCAGGGCGTGTAGAGAGCTTGATAATAATATCGTTAAAACCAAAATCAGCGTACACATCAAACAGCAAATCAATAAATGTCGAGACTTCATCTTGAATCTGACTTTCAGTGCAGAAAATATGTGCATCATCCTGCACAAAATTACGTACACGCATCAAACCATGTAAAGTGCCTGACGGCTCATTACGGTGACATGAACCAAACTCAGCCATACGCAACGGCAAATCACGGTAGCTCTTTAATCCTTGATTAAAAATCTGCACATGGCACGGACAATTCATGGGCTTAACTGCGTAGTCACGATTTTCAGAGTGTGTCGTAAAAATCATGTCACCAAACTTATCCCAGTGACCTGACTTTTCCCATAAAGTACGATCAACAAGTTGTGGTGTTCGCACTTCCTGATAGTTGTTTTCATTCAATACGCGGCGAATATATTGCTCAACTTCCTGGTAAATCGCCCACCCATTCGGATGCCAAAAAACCATTCCTGGCGCTTCTTCTTGCGTATGAAACAGATCTTGCTTCTTCGCTATGCGACGATGATCGCGTTTTTCCGCCTCTTCCAGGCGGCGCAGATAGGCTTTAAGCTCTTTTTTATTGGCCCAGGCGGTGCCGTAGATACGCTGCAACATCTCGTTATCCGAGTCACCGCGCCAATATGACCCTGCCAACTTCATTAATTTAAAATGTTTCAGGTAATTAGTGTTAGGCACATGAGAGCCACGACATAGATCAATAAAATCACCTTGGCGGTACAGAGAAAGCTCTTCGTTTTCAGGAATCTCTTCAATGATTTGTGCTTTATACGCTTCACCTCGCGCTCGAAAAAATTCGAGTGCATCGTTGCGGGATAACACAGAGCGACTGACTTCATCGCCACGCTTAGCCAGCTCAGCCATTTTCTTTTCGATGACTGCCAGATCATCCAACGTCCAGCGCTGTTCACAAGCAAAGTCATAATAAAAGCCATCCTCAATCACTGGTCCGATGGTCGCCTGCGCGTCCGGATAAAGCTCTTTTACTGCCTGAGCCAGCAAATGTGCGGTCGAATGACGAATAATCTCCAGGCCTTCGTCATCTCTTGCTGTAACAAGACTTAAACTAACATCAGTTTCAATCACATAAGAGACATCAGCAAGCTGACCATCAACACGCCCAGCAATGGCTGCTTTTGCCAAACCCGCCCCAATATCAGCAGCCACTTCATATACTGAAACGGGTGACTGAAAGGAACGTTGACTACCATCGGGAAGCGTTATAACGGGCATGAGTGCTCTGAAAAATGTACTGGTGAAATAAAAAAACAGAATTATCTGGTAGGCGCGAGTGGGATCGAACCACCGACCACTACCATGTCAAGGTAGTGCTCTACCACTGAGCTACGCGCCTTCAAAATGTGCGCATAAGATACTGAAGGCGTGCACCGAAAGCAAGCACTCATGTTAAACTTCCAACAATTTAATCGTCGCAAGCATCACTCGTGACCGCTTTCACAAAACGAATTTACTCATAAGTGTAGGATTAGCAGCAGTTCAATAAGGAAACGCGGCATGTTTTTCAATTGCAAACACACACCATACATCATATTAATCAGCCTCCTGTTTACACTACCTGCACTCACAGGCTGTATTGGTGATGACAAACAGACTCCCGACCCCGTCGTCAAAGACTTTGGCATTGCTTATACTAAACGAGCCATACCCATTGATGAAGAGGGTCTGTTTATTGCCGATGATGAACGTGAAATCCTGAGTTTCCGTGAAGGCAGTGATCTTTACCTGCGTCATCGCGCCTCACCCAGTGCTACTGAGAAAAATATCACCTCACGCATCACTGACGGAAAGGGTGATGTAAAAGATATTTCAGTCTCTTTTGATGGTAATAAATTAATGTTTTCCATGCGCCTTTCAGACCAAGACAGCGATACATGGAATCTCTGGGAGTACGACATCCAAAGTGATCAACTACGCCGTCTCATCAATTCTGATAATACCGCCGAACTTGGCCACGATACGGCTCCACACTACCTACCCGATGGCCGCATTGTATTTACTTCAACTCGTCAGCGCCAAACGGGAGCCATGTTGCTTGATGAAGGCAAACCAAAATTTTCTGGGCTGGATGAAGACGGTAATGAGCCAGCCTCTCTGCTGCATATCATCAATACAGATGGCAGCAATATTCGTCAAATTTCGTTCAATCAAAGTCACGATTTAAACCCGGCAGTACTTAATAGCGGAGAAATTATTTTTAGTCGCTGGGATAATATGGGCAACAAAAATGAAATCAATCTTTACAAAATCAATCCAGACGGCACAAACCTGCAACTCCTTTATGGTGCCAACAGCCACGAAACAGGCACCAACGAAACAACCATTCAGTTTCTAAGACCCAAACCCATGCCTGATGGAAAGTTACTCACAATAATCAAACCATTCGATGAACCGGTCGGTGATCTCACTCTTATCGACATTACTAATTTTTCAGATTACAACCAACCCTTACCGATGGCGACTTCCAGTACCACACAAACAGCCGCCACTTCACAACAGATTTTAATTGATGGTTCTATTTCAATCGGCGGTCAATTTCACTCTGCCTTTCCACTCTGGGACGGAACAGAACGGATATTAATCAGTTGGTCACAATGTCGCTTATTGGAAGAAAATGATCGCCTCATTCCCTGCACTGAAGAGAGCATCAATAACGAAGACGCTAGCGCCGCATTTCCACTCTACGGCATCTATATTTTTGACAAAAATGAAGACACCATGTTACCTGTCATCCCTCCCGTAGAAGGAAAAATTATCAGCGATGCCATCACCCTGCAACCCAGAGAAATACCCACAGTTATCTCTGACAGCAAGAACCTCAATACCAACTTTATTGAAGAAGGTATCGGTGTACTGCATATCCGCAGTGTTTATGACTTTGATGGCACTTACAACAATCTGGGTGGCAGTGCAGAAAACATCACCGAATTAGCTGACCCACTTCAAACCCAGGCAAACGCCCGCCCTGCTCGTTTTTTACGCATTATCAAAGCCGCACCGACACCTGACGGAGTGGCTGGATCAACCTTCGGCATTAGCAATCGACAAAAAATGAGAGAGATCGTAGGCTACAATATGATCGAGCCGGATGGTTCAGTGATGATAAAAGTACCCGCAAATATCGCATTTACCATAAGCATATTAGATGAAAATGGACAACGCATTGGCGACCGCCATCCCAACTGGATGCAAGTTCGTCCCGGTGAAACACTAGAGTGCCATGGCTGCCATGATGCAGAAAGCGCTGAGCCTCACGGTCGCCCTGAAGCAATAACTGCACTTAATAGTGGAGCAACAACAGATAACATCCCGTTTCCAAATACTCAGGTGGACTTAGTCGCAATCACAGGCGAAACCATGGCGCAAACCCGTGCTCGAATCAGCTGTGAAACAGACTGCAATTCACTCAATCCCAGCATGGATATTATTTTTGAAGATCGCTGGACAGACCCCAACGTTAGAGCCATTGACCCCTCTTTCAGCTACCTTTATGATGATTTATCAACCCCCGCACCGACAACACCTCAATGCCTAAAGAGCTGGAATAACTTATGCCGCACAATTATTAATTATGTTCAGCATATTCACCCAATATGGAGTGCCCCACGCACCATAGGCACAACGGATAGCACATGCAGCCTATGCCACGCACCTGCCGACGATAACGGAAACCCACTTGTCGCTGCGGCAGACCTTGATCTGTTTACCTCTGAGCCTTCAGACCAAAATGCGGCCCACATTACCACTTACCGAGAACTGTTTTTTAACGATGATATACAGGTCGTTATTGATGGTGTATTACAAGATTTAATAGTGCAAGAAACGGATGAAAACAATCAAACTCTTTTTGAGACAGACGAAAATGGTGACTTGATTCGGGATGCTGACGGTAATCCAATTCCAATCATGACAACTGTTAGCGCACCCAGCCCCGTGATGTCCGCTAACGGTGCACGCTCTTTTTTCGAACGTTTTGATACACCCAGTATTAATCACTCAAATTTACTTACCCCCACAGAGCGACGCTTGATCTCCGAATGGCTCGATATCGGCGGGCAATATTACAACAACTCTTTTGACTTATCATCCGAAGATTAGCTGCTATACTGTAAGAGCCAATTCATCACAGCAAATAACAAAGAAAACAATCACATTGTCAAAACTGTTCGCTCAAAACAGACTGAAACTATTCATACTGTTACTCTGTTTTTTTATAAATACAACACACAGCAGTGAATCATCACACCCAAAAATACAGGTGACCGAACCTTATCTGGAAATGCATACAGGACCTGGCTGGGGCTACCCTGTTTTTCATATAGCTAAACAACATGATTATATTGAGATTATCAAGCGAAGAACGGACTGGTTCAAAGTACGCACTCATAAAGGGAAAGTCGGTTGGGCTCCACAATCCAGCATGGAAAGCAGAACCGCCAAGAATAATGGAGAGGAGTTTCAGTGGATGACTCGGCGAAATTCTCTGACACGTCGCTGGGAAGCTGGCTTGCTGGGGGGTCGCTTTGATGGTGCATCAGTCATGAATATTTATGGGAATTATGCATTCACACCCAATATATCGAGCGAGATCGGACTCTCACAAATACTCGGTACATTTTCCAGCAGTATGATGCTGAACGCCAATATACTCAACCAGCCCTTCCCTGACTGGCGAGTCTCACCTTTTTTCACATTGGGTGCAGGCGGCATTCAAACCAATCCACGCACAACACTAATACAATCAGAAAATCGCAATAGCATTCTTGCGCATTATGGTATAGGTATACGAACCTATATCACCCGCCGCTTTATTTTTCGTGCGGAGTACAAAAATTACGTTATTTTTTCCAGCGATACAGACAACGAGGATATCGACGAATGGAAAGCCGGTTTCGCATTCTTTTTCTAACATTTTTTGCCCTGTTTGGCCATACGACAGCCTTTGCAACGCCTCAGGTCGTTAACCCCGAAGTCGAACGCAGAGAGATCGAAATTGCTGCAATTGATACTGAAGATTTTGAAATTGGTTTGTATAGTGGCCTACTCAGTGTAGAGGATTTTGGAGTCAATTCAGTGCTGGGGTTACGGTTTGCATATCACATTTCACCTGCCATATTTATTGAAGCAGCTTATGCCAGAAGTGCCACCACAAAAACCAGTTACGAGCGCCTCAGTGGTGCGGCTCAACTGCTCACAGACAGTGAGCGAGAGCTTGACTACTATAATATTTCATTCGGTTACAACCTGCTTCCTGGTGAAGCGTTCATAGGTCGAAGTCGTGCTTATAATACGGCACTCTATCTTATTGCCGGCATGGGTAATACCCGTTTTGCAGGCGACGACTATCGCACGATTAATTTGGGCGCGGGTTACCGGTTCCTTCTGACAGACTCAATCGCCCTGCACCTTGATATGCGTGATTACATCTTTGACACAGACTTACTCGGTGAAAATAAAACAACACACAATCTCGAAACTTCAGGAAGTATCACAGTTTATTTTTAATTGACCTGACAGGCTAAAGAAAGGTCATTTTGTAAAAATAACCTGTGAAAAATAGATATTGAATTAACTAACCAAACGAGGATGGCAAAGATGTCCAAAATTAATACAATTGACTCAGGACATGGCAGTAAAACTGAACATTATGCAGGGGGGACAACCATTCAATATAATGTATTTTGTAACGGGACAGATACTGAAAAAGCACATTTAAAAAAATTAAATGAAGCGTATAACATTATAAATAAATTTGATGCTAAAATTGATCTACAAGGCCCCTGTAATAAATACTTTAGAACTCTTTCTAAAAGAAAGGCATTTCACCATTTTTGGAGAGATAATACTATTTTTATCAATTACTCTCCTTCTGTAATTATTGGATTTTACGGAGCCACACATAGTAACGATAAAGATATTTGTATTTCTGCATGGTGTTTAGGCAACACTAATCGCTGGATGGTTGCTGCTACTATTATTCACGAGCTTGCTCATATTGGTGGTGCTCCTGGGGGAGCATCTCATGCTGCTGAAAAAGCAGCTGATAAGTGTGGCTTTAAACCCCAATATAACCCTGCAATATTGGGATCGATAAAGCAGCTAGGAGATTACCTTGAAAATCTTGCTTAGAATATCAAACAGTCAACCTGTATTTTTATGTTTTTGTATATTCTTAACACCTGTTAGTCATGCTGAGCAATTCACTTTACTCGAAACTTTAGGAGCTTCGTCAGGTATTATAGCAAATCATACATCAGCAGAAAGCGCATGTTTGCACGTTGTAAGTGTAGCCGAGTCGAGAGAGTATGTTTTTACAACTGATAAACGCATTGCAGGATACCCAGTTCAAACCACACCAGAAAAATTCAATAGACAAGAATCAGAAGAATTGGCAAAATTTATTTTAAATGATAAAAACTATACCAATATACGGCAACGTTGCCAAAACCAATTCTTTCAAGGTGTTCGTTTTATTAGAAATGGTGAAAAAGTAGAAGTTGCCATTGGTTTACCATGCAACCAAGTATTGGTGGCATATCCGGAAGGAAAAAACATCAGGTGGTGGGGTGGTATATTGGGCAACACAACAGTCAGTAGTATTCTTAAAATAATTAAAAGTGATTAATATCTGAACTTGCTTAACAAGTGACTATGATTTTAATTAACCAAAAATGCCTAACAAAATGTTCCATTGGACGTGGCAAAGCGTCATGATTTTTGCGGAGCAAAAATACATACCCCTTTACCCCGCCAATAAGCATGGCGATATAAGTAAGAAATTAAACAGAGAAAAGAACCTGCCATGAGAAACCGCTTTCAATTTTTTTCACAATTGCTTATCCTTTTAAGTGCAATATTTCTATTTTATGGTGGAACAGTTTTTGCAAAGGAAGTATCCGGCCCAGCACCCAATTTCACCCTGCCTGACAGCCAAGGAAATCCAGTCAATCTCGAAGACTTTCGTGGCGAAGTCGTCATGATTAATTTCTGGGCTTCATGGTGCATTCCATGCCGCCAGGAAATGCCTTTTTTAGAAAAGCTCTATCAACGCTACAAAGACCTCGGGTTCACTATTATCGGCATCAATGTCGAAGAGGATACTCAGATGGCGCACGCCATGCTGAAAAAAATCCCAGTCAGCTTTCCGATTTTATTTGATCAAACAAACGCCGTCAGCAAACTTTATCAAGTCTCTGGTATGCCAACCACAATATTGATCGACAAAAATGGCAACCAACGATTTGAGCACAAAGGTTATCTTCCTGGCATTGAAGAAAAGTATAAAACACAGGTGAAGGCACTGATTCGAGAATGAAATTAACCACCCTACTTTTTTTAATCTCTATTTTTCTCACGGCCTGCAGCAGTGTTGAGCCGTGGGTTAAACCTTACGAACGTGCTCATTTAGCTGACCCGATCATGAGCTTTGAACGTAACCCAGTATCAAGCTCCTATCGAAATCATGTTTACCAAGCGCGTGAAGGCGCTCGTGGTGCAGAAGGTGGACAAGGTGGTGGTTGTGGTTGTAATTAATTTACGACAACTCTTCGTAATTGCCTGGCTGACAGGCATGACATCATTCATTCAGGCAGCCATTCTCCCTGAAGACCGCGCTGATGCACTTTTTCACGTCTATGATGGCGGCGGCGTGACAATCAGTGGCCCTTCTATTTTAGTCAGAAAAGAGTTTGCCCAAAAATTTTCTGTTTCTGGAAACTATTATGTTGACTCGATCAGCAGCGCATCTATTGACGTGATTACCCGCGCAAGCGAATACTCTGAAGAGCGCACAGAAAATAGCGTAGGTATTGACTACCTGCACAACAAAACAATCATGGGGCTTGCATACACTAAAAGTGATGAGAATGACTTTAATGCTCAATCAGCACACTTTACGATCAGCCAAGACCTTTTTGGTGATTTAAGTACATTATCACTGGGGTATTCTCGTGGCTGGGATGAAGTCGGTCGGCGTGGCGATCCGCTGTTTTCCAAAGATGTGGACCGTCACCACTATCGGTTAAGCCTGTCACAGATCGTCACAAAAAACCTTTTATTAAATTTGGGCTATGAAGCCATCACAGATGAAGGCTTTTTAAACAACCCTTACCGAAAGGTCAGATACCTAGGCAATAGCAATTCACAAGCCGATGCCACACAAGAGTGCCCCTCTGGGCGTAACTATTGTTACGAAGATGAGCTTTACCCAAACACTCGCACCAGTAACTCAATCGCTTTACGTTCAATCTACTACCTAGCTCACCGTGCGGCTCTCAAAGGGGAGTACCGCTACTTCACCGACACTTGGGGAATCGGTGCACAAACCTATGAAATAGGTTACACCTACCCTACAGACAACCACTGGATTTATGACTTCAGGTACCGCTACTACCGACAAAAACAAGCTAGTTTTTACAATGACCTGTTCGCCTATCAAGAAGCTCAGAGCTATCGAGCCCGAGACAAAGAGCTAAGCACATACAACAACCATACCTTTGGTGTCAGTGCGAGCTATGAATTTTTACGCAAAAGCTGGAAATTCATTGATAGAGGCACGATTAACTTCGCCTGGGATCATATACGTTTTCAGTACGATAACTTTCGGGATTTACGAACAGAAACAGTTATCGCAGGAGACGAACCCCTGTATAAATTTTCAGCCAATATTTTTCAAACATACATTTCCGTTTGGTATTAATACAAAATACCCGCTAAAGCTCTCCCCTATTGAGTCCGAAATATTGTAGATAAGGAACGTTCAATCACAATAAACTGGAAAACAATAGGCTCCAAAAAATTTGGAGTGGAGAAAAGGATGCCTACACAAACCCCACTCATTCCAACAACACCACCCGTCACTCCCTTAAAGAAAAGTTTAAAATTTCAGCTTCCATTTTTGTTTATTCTTCTCGCACTGGTTATTATTTTAACAACACTTTTTTCAACAAGCTGGATCATCGAATCCGCACTTGAAAACCGAGCACACACAAACCATATTATTCAATCCCTACTACTCATTCAGGCTCTGTTAATTGTACTTGCCATTTTTTATCTGTTTTTTATTATTCAACGTATTTTAATCACGCCACTAAAAGCGATCATAGCTCAGCTGCATCAAGCGGTTGATGATGGTTCGACTACAAATACAATTATTAAAACAAATGCAACAAATGAGTTGAAGGTACTGGTTTATTGGGCGAATAGACGTACCTTCTTATTAAAAAAAGCTGAGTCAACAATCCGAAAACATAATGAGCATCTAGAAGAAGTCGTCCATGCAAGAACTCATGAACTTGAGTTTGCCAAAGAATTAGCAGAGGCCGCTAATTTGTCCAAAACCGAATTTCTTGCCAATATGTCTCATGAGTTACGCACGCCCATGCATGGAATTTTGAGCTACTCAAATTTTGGCATCAAAAAACTGGAAACAGCACCACTTGAAAAGCTTGGAAAATACTTCCAAAACATCAACACCAGCGGCAAACGGCTTTTAAAGCTACTCAACGACCTGCTGGATCTTTCAAAATTGGAAGCTGGGCAGATGGACTTTTCCATGTCAGAAAATGATATGACGACTGTGATTCAATCTTGCATCAATGAACAAGAAGTTCGTATCGAAGAGTGTGGGCTTGTTTTAAATAATATTCCCGCTGAGTGCCAAACAAAATTTTCTTTTGATGCAACACGTGTTGGCCAGGTCATCACCAACTTATTCTCCAATGCGATTAAATTCACACCTGCAGGAAAAACTATCACAATTACAGTCACTGAAGATATGCTGATGAAAGATACCGGTATTTTTCCAGCACTGCGCGTGACGGTAAAAGACCAAGGAATTGGTATTCCTGAAGATGAGTTGGAAAGTATTTTTGATAAGTTTGTACAGAGCAGTAAAACCAAAACAGGTGCAGGCGGTACAGGCCTTGGTTTATCGATTTGCAGAGAAATTATTCAACACCATAACGGCAGCATTGACGCAACGAGCACAGCAGGAGAAGGCGCTTCATTTAGCTTTATTATTCCAACGAGTGATACCGAACTGGATATGGAATAGTGCTTTGGTCAAAAAAACCAGCTTAACTCTGCTTGCAAATAATCCTCCTGCCTCTGTGCATACAGCATATCGTCAGGATCAATATTATTGAAGCCCTGATACTCTAAACTAAGCTTCCAAACGTCACCTATGCGACGATTCGCTTCGAGTCGCAAACTATATCCTCCCTGATCAAGATCAACAAAAGCACCCGCTAGAAGCTCACTGCTCTGAACATCGTTCAGAGCAATCCTGACGGCCGTAAACAGGTCATTTTGAAAGGGGCTGGTTGCATCTTTCTGTCGATCATCATAGTGATACTCAACTAACCAACCCACATCAGCATCAGTTTCAAACGCACCTACAAATGTATATTCAAAACCACCGACAAGCGCGGCATAGTTTTTATCACCACTCTTTCGCTGATCAATACGATAAACAGACTCTAATTTCAGTATCCATTCATCCAGCGTCGCCTGCAAATCAATTCCCGTTTGATTAATTAAGTTATAGTGGGGAATGAGTTTATAGCCTCGTTGCCTTAATTCCGGAGTACGCGACGTACCATAAAAATTTGATAAGCCCACGTCCCAAACACCCAGGCTATGACTCCAGCGAATCGCATAATCAACATGTCGATCTTCGTCTTTTGATTCATACACAGGGTTTTCGGTATCAACAACAAGAGGGGATCGAAGTCGCCCTCTTTCACCCGCAAAAGTACGTTCACGAAAGCCAGGCAGTACAAACAGATCCAGTACACCCCAATCCTGACTCCAGCTGGCCTGAATCATTGGTTGACCCAGCTTATCCTCACCATCAATATTCTCAACAGAATCCGTTTGATTGATAATATCGACTAAATGTTGTGATTCGGCCACACCCCAAAATACGCGTCCCAAACCCAATCGCCACTCCCAATCACCTTGAACGATCAACATATTCAATTCACGAATATCACGATGAGTGCGCTGTGAATCGCTTTCGTCCCAACGTAAAAAAGGAGAGAAAATAATGGCACGCTCACCTCCATTCCACTCATGGTAGATCTCTGGAGCGAATGAAAATGACAATGAGCTACCACGATCAAACTTAGATGCTCCAAAAGAGACGGGTGCGTCTGGGAAATAACGTAACTCAGAAGTAATATTTCCAGAGAGCTCGATCGCCTGACTCGAAGCACTGAAAAACAGAGCACATGAAAACGCTGCAATACAAACCTTCATTATCGAATCCGTTTTAACGCATTTTTGTTAAAATCTTTTTCAGTCAGGCCTGTTTGAAACTGATAGTTTTTCCATTCCAGACGGGTGCTTTTTCCAGTCTGGTGATTTTCCATGAACATATCGCCCGCTCTCCAGTAGCGATCAATATATTCGTTATAATCACTCATTATCAGGGTCTTCAATTTTGAGTTTTTACGGTCAAAATATTCAACTTTGATAGCGCGATATTCAGCTTTATCAATCCACGAAATAATACGTTTGTAACCTGAGTATTTGTAAGCAGGTATTCGCTCAATCACATAACATTGCCAATCACCACACGGCTCATCCCGCAGCCATTTATAGGTATATTTTTCCAGCTCTTGTGAACTCAGATCTTCATAAGCAAACTCACTTCCCATGAACGGCCCTGATTTGTTTTTTGAACTAATCCGCTTCACCCGCTTCAATCCAGGAAGATAAAGCCACTGATCATCCGGCTCCAAACCATGCGAAAACGTCAACATTGCCGTCCCCTTGATATCTCGTGGACGATCAAATATCGAGATGCTTTTATCACCATCGCCCTCAACTTCCAGCGTGCGAATTCGAATATCACGAACACTTTCATCACCTTTACGATTACGCAGTGTCATCACCATGTCTGCCGTCAGATCATGGAAACCTGTATCACGCTCATCCATAGCGATAGCAATCTCCAGACCTTTCTCTTCTGCTGTTTCGGCTTGAGCACCCCATGCGAGACTTATTAATAACAGGGTAACAATTGCTTTAATACCATTAATCTTCATGCTTTTTTTCCTTCAAGTTTCATGAGTAATGTGGGTAAAAATAGAAAATCAACCGCCAATGCCACTCCAATCGTAATCGCAGTCAACAATCCCATACCAGAATTGAGCTCGAATGCGGATAACGTCAGGACTAAAAACCCAGCGATCAACAGCAGCGAAGTCACCCATAAGGCAACCCCGACATTGGCAAATGCATAGCGCACTGCATCTTGTGAGTTCAGGTTATTCTCCCGTTGGGCTCGCAGATATTTGCTAATAAAGTGAACCGTATCATCCACGACAATTCCTAATGTCATCGTCACCACAACAGAGAGTGCCAGACCGACCTCACCAACAAATAATCCCCATACACCAAAAGCAATTGCGGCTGGAATTAGGTTGGGAACCAGACTGATCAGACCCATTTTTACAGAACGCAATGCCACCATCAAAATCATTGAGATCAATATCAGTGCAACCACAGTTCCAGTCAGCATACTGCGAATATTGCGCTCACCAATATGGGCAAACATCACCGACGGGCTTGCGCCAGTTGTCAGCATTTCGGGCGCATTTTCTTTTAACCACGCTTCGGCTCTTAACTCCAGTTCAAGAATATTTTTAGTCGAAAGAGTACCCAATGTAATTGAGATACGCGTCGCTGACTTATCAACATTAACCTGATTATTCAAATCCAGCCCGTAGGGCAGCGACATCTCATAAAGCAGCAGATATTGTGCTGCGAGATCACGCTCTTCAGGCAGTTTATAATAGGCTGGGTCATCACCATGCATATTTTTATTCAGTCGTTTAAACGTATCTGTAATCACATTGACATGCTTGGTTTCAGGTTGCTGCCTATACCAGTCTGCGAATTGATCCACTTTTTTCAAAAAATCGGGATTACTGATGCCACCGCTTTCGCCACTCTCAAGCGAATAATCAATAAAATAGAGACCCGTTAAATTTTCCGCCACAAGGTCGGTATGTGTGCGAAATTCAATACTTTCGTCAAAATAGTTAACAAAGATATCATTCAATTCGTTTTTTGGAATAAAAGCGATAGAGAGCAAAATAATGCCCGCCATACCCCAAAACAGTTTTTGACGACGACGAATCACAAATTCTGCAAATTGCTCCATCAAACGAGATGAAAGTGTTTTTGATGGTTTCACTTTAACCGGCAATATCGCCATAACTGCAGGTAACAACAGTACGCTCAGAAAAAATGCATACATCACACCCATTGCTGTAATATTACCCAAGTCACGAAATGGTGGCGCATCACTAAAATTCATACTAAGAAAGCCAACTGCTGTCGTGATTGAAGTCAGGAAAATTGGCTGAAAATTAATGCGTAAACTCTCGACAATGGCATCATTTTTACTACTTCCTTTGCGCATTTCATGCAACATTGTCACCAGAAAATGAATACTGTCTGCCACCGCCAGCGTCAAAATCATCGTCGGGGCAGACATTGCCGGCGGTGTGAGTTGAATCCCCAACCAGCCCGCACTGCCCATTGCCATCAGCGTTGAAAAAACGATAACAAGTACAGTACCAATGGTACCAGCAATACTGCGTAAAAATAGAAACGCTCCAACAATAACAACCAGATATGAAAGTGGCACTAATGTCTGCATATCTTCTTGGCTGGCTTCAGGAAATGCATTATTCATTAGAACAATGCCCGTCATATAAACGTCAACCTGAGGAAATTCAGTTTCAATGTTTGCTTTAATTTCACGCGCAAACGCTGCAACTTCAAACGCTTCATTTGTATCATTACCAGGCAACTCAACCACAACATTTACACCCGTTGCGTGTGCCGTCTGAGAAATAATCCTGTTAACAAGTAATGGCTCGTTCAGCGCAATATTTTTAATAGATTGCAACTGCTCAGTCGTTAGAGTTCTTGGTTCTTCAACTAAATCAGCAACAATCAGATCATCACCCGATGCATAAGTGTGCTGATAGTTACTGATTGAATCCACCCGAATGGAGTAGGGTATCTGCCATGAATCTTCTGTTAGTTCAACCACAGCTTCCAATACGTCAGGCGTAAAAACCTCACCACCCTTTGGCATGATCATAAACAGGATATTATCGTTTTTAGTGTAGGTATCTTGTAAATTTTCAAAAGCAGTAAGCTGCGGGTTTTCTTCACTGAAAAAGACGCGATAGTCATTACTAAATGACAGATACTGGCCGCCACTGGCCAATAAACCAACGACACCTAAAGTCAAAAAAACAATCAGCCAGCGTAAACGAATGACCCAACGAGCATACTGTTCTACCACACACTTCCCCTTTTTACTTTACGTTTTTGATATTAATGCTGTCATGAGAGTCTATCAGCAAACGATCGTTCCACTAAAGGGCGCATAGTAACAAAGTGTAACAATATGTTACTCTGCGTAGCCTCTTTCGTTATCACATCAACATCATTTCCAATATTTTCTCGTACACCTTGCCAGAGAGATTGGAGTACCAAAAGGTCGCAGCATGAAAAAAACCTTACAAAAAAAAACGATCTATTATATACCCATTGCAATAGCTTTCTTGGCACTGCTCAGCGGCTGCGATGAAGAAGGCAGCAGTGATGATGTTAACTTATCCTTAGCTCTTCAGGATAAAGGAATCACTTGGTTTTCAAGTGAAACCTATGGATCAGGTGAGTGGATTCAAACTACTTTAAAATATGATGACCTATTATTTTACAGTTCTGAAACCACCCATAACAAGTACACTCAAAGTGCAGCAGGAGACTTTCAACTTGAGCCTCAAAGTACAAAAAACTTCGTACTCACAAGCAGTGGCTGGCTACAAAGTGACAATAAATTTATCGTCAGTAACATTAATGGCGGCGCATCTATAGCTCTGAGCGACTCAGAAGAACCCCTTATCACCAAAACACTCTTAGCTTCTGGCCTTCCAGAAGATCTCACTGACAAAGAAATTGTTGATCACTTCAACTCTATCAACAAAGATACTGGCTGGACCAATAAAATTATTGAAGGCTCACTATTCAATACCGATAGTATTGCTTATGAAGTTTCACTTCAATTTAATACAGATCGTTACAGCATGTGGGATTTAAACTGCGAAGAAGAATTCGGTTGCAACCAAGTATGGATACAACCAGCGAGTGGAGCTTTTTTTGGACAAGAAGCAACGGGGTTAGATGACATTCCAACAGAAACTGCAACGAATGCAACGGGTTTAGGTGGCCTTAAAGCTGCATTCTTAACATGGGATGCCGACCAGACTATTCCGTTACTGGCTGTTGAGATTGTTGCTGATGGCACAGCTAATTTTTACACCACCCAACTGAAAGCAATAGTTAACGATGAACCAACCTTTCCCGCATCTGCAACAAAAAGCAGTAGCAACACCTGGCAAGAAAAAGAAGTATTTGGGAAGAAACTCTATTTGATTGAAGTTCCCGAGTCACTTGCAATCGACTTTGGTTTTACGGAAGACTCACGCCACATTGTTTTTTTCGAACATGATGGTTTGGTTCGACGTGGAAATTACAAACTCACAGGACATACAGGGTCATTCTGGATTTATAACAATTCAGCTAAAAGTGACATCCTTGATAATCTAAAGAAAAATGACAATAACGGCAATTGGCAGAACTAAAAACTATCCATCACGTAACGCAGCCAGCACTGGCTGCGTTTCTGGCCTCACGTCTCGCCATAGATAAAATGATTCCGCAGCTTGCTCTACCAACATACCTAAACCATCAACCGCACATTGAACGCCCTGCTCACGCGCCCATAATACAAAAGCTGTGTCCTCTTTTTTGCCATACATCATGTCATAGCAGAAGCTTTTCTGCGTCACTACACCGCTTGGTAGTGGCGGCACTTCACCTTGGAGACTTGCCGCTGTGCCATTAATGACAAGATCAAATGATTCACCTACAAGATCAGAAAAACCACAGCCAACGACTTTACCTAAATCTCCAAATGTATCTGCTAATTCAGTGGCTCGCTTTACCGTTCGATTAGCGATTACCAATTGCGCTGGATTTTCTGCCAAAATAGGGGCTAATACACCCCGCACAGCACCTCCCGCACCTAAAATAAGTATTCGTTGCTGGTCGATTTTTCCTTCATGATTGTGCAGTATATCTCGTACCAACCCTACACCATCCGTATTATCCGCCAAAGTGCTGCCATCATTATTGAATACGATCGTATTTACAGCTCCAGCCCGCTCTGCACGCTTACTACGCCGATCGGACCACGCCCATGCATATTGTTTAAAGGGCACGGTCACATTAAGCCCTTTTCCACCTTTGTTACGGAACTCTGCAACCGCCTCTGAAAACTGATCAACATCGGCAAGCAATGTTTCATAAATAAGGTTTTGCTCAGTCTCCAATGCAAAAACAGCATGAATTTGTGGTGACATACTATGGGCAATTGGATTACCTATCACTGCATATAAATCAGGCTGCATTATTGTAAATTCCTATTTTTTTGAAGTTGCTGTTGTAAAAGCTGTTTATATTTTTCACTTGAAATTTTTGGTTTTGAAAAGCGGGGAACTTTAACCTCAAATACGTTATGAAAGCGCTGCTGCACTCCATTTTCATGAGTCAGAACAGCATCATAAGCCCCTTCTGCCATGTTATCTGGAATCATCACTTTAAATGTATTGCTGTTTTCTAAAGATATTTTTAGATCAGGCAATGGCTTCATGGCCGTGATCATTTTCCCGCCCGAAAAATAGAGTATGCCTTGATGCTCCGTGATATCAGAAACAGGATTATTTAAGGTATATTTTGTATCCAAAGTGAGTGACTCTTCTTTGTTGTAACCAAAAACAAGTAACTCTTGTGTTGCAAGCGTCACATACAGCCTGTTTTTTTGTAGCGACATATCCACCACAGATTGAGAAATATCATACTCCGAAATCAATGTTTCACTCCTCAGGTCAAACATAGAAATTTTTCCTGCCATATCCGAGGCAAACATAATTGAACCATTTGATACCACTCTGGATATATCACTGCCCGCCATATAGTGTCCTGTCACTTCCAGAGTTTGCTGATCAAGTTTTAAAATACCTTTTGAAGGGGTCGCAATATAAATGGAGGAGCCATCAAGGCAGAAATCGTTAAGTTTTGTTCTGTATTGAGTTTGATACTCTGGCCTTTTCGGATCCAGAACGGTCAATCCAAAATCATAATTAGCAGTATAAATTTTACCTTGGCTATTTTTAATAGAATCAATTTTGCTGGACACTTTAATGGTATCCAGTAACTGGATATTAAACGGATTACTCAAATCAACAGCTGTTATTTCAGCACTATCATTTGCAACATAAGCAACTTTATCCATAAGCGTCAGAGCTGATGCTTGATTGATAGAGTCAAGCGTTGTCATCCATGTTGGGTGAAGTGGGTTTTTAATATCAAAAACCTGCAAACTCCCCTCACCACTGACAGCAACCAGATAGTTATCAAATGCAACTGTTTGCTGAATGATGCCGCGTTGATTGTATTCCAAGGCCAGCGTAGGTGCGTCACTATTGCTCACATCAAGCACCACCAAACCACCCCACCAATCCAGCACATAGGCATAACTATTTTTAACTTTCACACCCCATGATGCACCCTTTGTATCATAGCTGCCTGTAATTTTGGGCTGATTGACATCCGAAATATCAATGATATGCATGCCTGCACGCCAGTCAGACAGATAGAGAAAATCACCTTCCAACGCCAAACCCCGGGCATTGCCAGGGGTTGTCAGATGAGATAAAACTTTAGGTTCCTCAGGCTGGCTAATATCTAATAAATACAGTCCATCATCAAAAAAAGCAACGTATGCAATATCACCTTGAATCAAGATATCTTCCGCATTTTTGCCTGGACTAAAAGATGCGATTTGTTTGATTTCATCAACATTCGATACGTCAAAGATCAACAGCCCTGATGTTGTATCTGACACATAAACGACGTCATCTTTCACTGCAAGTGACCATGCTTTGCCGGGCGTATCATATTCAGCAATCACTTTAGGCGCTTTTACATCACTGATATCAATAATATGAAATCCGCCACGATGGCTGGCAAGAAAAAGGCGATCGCCAGCCAATACAGGTGTATATGCCAAACCACTCGTAATCAGTTCGGAGACATGCTTGGGTTGGCGTGGATTGGATACATCAATAATTTGCAAACCATAATCATCATCCGCCACATAAGCGTAATTACCCCTTACAACGATACCTTTGGGGGAGCCGGGGGTATGAAAACTGGATAATAATTGGGGATTATCAGGTTGGCTGATGTCGTAAAGGTGGATTCCTGAAAACCAATCTGCCACATACATAATATTGTCACGAATCACCGCACGGCGCTGCCCACCAAAATTAACCCCTTGGCCAAAGTCCATATTTTCATTTGAGATTTGTGGAGCCGCAGAAGAAAAATCAACAACCTGCAATGCCCCTGCACTTAAGCCCACACTTGATTCATCATCCAATAAAATTGTCTGCCCCCACTCTTTATTTGAATCGGAATAAGCATTAATCACCGTGGGTCGCTCTGGATTTTCTACATCAATTAAATATTGAGCCCCCTGACTTGTGATGGCCAGTACTTTTTTATTGCTATAACTCAACCGTTGAATACCCGCTAAATTAGCATGACTGCCCAGCCAGACTAATTGGTCAGGGTTTGATACGTCCAGCAGCAGCAATTCACCACTTTGAAGCGCCAGATAAGCCCTGTTTTGATGAACAGTAATATCCAATACGGGTGATACCGCACGATAAATACTGCGATATTCCAATTTTCCATCAGACTTGATGCTAAAGGCCATAACACTCTGTTGACTCACAGTGAAAAGAGTACTGTTACTCACAACCTGAAGGTCATTATATTCAACAAAACCTTCAGCCTCATCGCCAAGAGGTAACTTCTGTTTAATATAACTCCCACCAGAATAGATTTTTAGCTGTGCATTAAGAGGCAATTCATCAAAAACAAATGAAACACTATTTCCTTTCCCAACAAACAGGTGAGCAGGCTCAACAGACTTTAGTTCACTGGCAAGTGACGTAAAAGTGATAGATATTAATAGTAAAGCGACCCCACTTTTTTTCAATTTCAAGTAACGCATTCATCCTCCAGACAAAACAGCAATTTAGGTCAGGCATCATACCCGATTGGAAGAGCGCCTAAAAACTTCAATGAAAGCGTGCTGAAAAATATGGGAATTAAAAACAGATCAAGTTTAAGATTTTAATCTTGACGAAAAAAAGGCGGATAAACCGCCCTTTTTTATGCATATCCACCATTATAAAGCAGTGAATATGACTTTTAGTACTACATATTACTTAGATTTTTCAACCATGTATGCAGTCGCTGCGATCACTTCTTCATCGCTCAAACTAGGGCGTGCACCTTTAGGTGGCATGCCTTTAAAGCCTTTAATAGCGTGGTCATTCAATACATCATTGCCTTGAGCAATACGATCAGCCCATGCAGCTTTGTCACCTGTTTTAGGTGCGCCAGCCATACCTGTATCGTGACACATTTTACAAACAGACTCATAAGTTGCTTGACCGTCAGCAGATGCAACACCCGCAGTCAGAACAGCAGCAGCACCCAGAGCAGCAGCAATAGCTTTAATACGCATAATATTTCTCCTTAGAAATTGTTTTTTTATACTTCCCAGCCTGCCTTAATGACATCGACCAGAGCAATAAGCGACTTCGTACTATAACCCAATCCACAAACAAAAAAGGAATGAACCTTAATCCCCCCAATTGGGATCGCGAGCATAACACGCTATGATTTTAAAGCCCAACGTTTATGCTTTCGTTTCATGAACTTGATCACGTTTTCCATTATTGCATATAATAATGAACTCAAGCTGAACAATAAAAAGCAAGCAGAAGCGCAGATAATTCAGTCAATGATGGGACACACTCAATTTATGAATGTTCTTTACAATACTTTGCAAGCCAATCAAACTCTCCAGAATCATGATAAAATATATAAAGATAGTTGCGTTGTTTTTAGCATTGATCTTATTAATACCGATAGCAACCATCTACACACTACCTCACCTGATTAACACTGAAGCATTAAAAGCTCAAATTACAACTGCAGTCGAAACTCACACCGAACGGAAGCTCGCTATCCCCGGAAACATCAAATTTTCGTTTTACCCAAAAATAGAGCTCGAGATCAATAATCTGGAGTTAAGCAGCATAGAAGGCTTTGATGAGCAGCCCTTTGCTCGCATCGAAAAAATGGTTCTCAGAGTAAAACTACTACCACTATTACAGAACCAACTCTCTATTCAACATATTACCCTGAATCAATTGAAGCTGAACTTAAGTAAAAACAGCCACGATGAAAATAATTGGGACAGCATTATAAAAGCACTACAAAAAAACAGTTTATTCCAAAATCCCATCGAAAAACTTGAAATCAACCAAGCCACCATTCAGTGGAAAAACAACCTCATCAATACTTTTTATACAATAGACAATTTATTCATCGAAACAAACAAGCTTACATTCAATCATGCTTTCAAAGTAAAAAGCCGCTTCAATCTAACCACCCATCAAAACCAGTTCAGTAAAAGCATTGCTCTCACAAGCTATATAAAACTTGATCCAGATTTGAAACATTATGACTTCAATCAAAGTCACATCACCATACAGTCTAAAAACAAAAATTCACCCGCAGCAAAAGAGCTACCCCCTTTTATTTTCACAGCACAAGACACCACACTGAACCTTTCAAAACAAACCTTGTCAATACCCGCCTGGAGCCTGCAGTTGCTTGATGCTGAAATCCAAGGAGAGACTTCGGCGGTTTCCCTACTGAATTCACCTGAGTTCAGTGGAAAAATTAAAACTTCAAGTTTTAATCCGAGAGATATTTTTGAAAAACTTGGGTATGAATTTTATATCCCTAAAAACTCATCTGCACTCACAGAAGTATTAATAAAATCAAAGTACACCGCAACACTTGACTCTTTCATTGCGAATGATTTTTATATGCGTTTCGACAGTGCTATTTTAAAAGGTTTTATTGAAATTAATAGCTTCAATAATCCTGCTATTGATTTTTCATTGAATTTAAACAAACTGGCAATAAACCACTACGTGCCTGAAAAAAATTATCCAGTCGCTGAATGGCCTTTAAAAAGTTTAAGAAAACTGAACCTCAGAGGGATATTGAATATAGAGTCTCTTGGTGTTTCAAACATAACTGCAGGAGATGTTCAGATTGCTCTATTAGCAGAAAACGATCTCTTCCAGATCACTCGCCTTGAAAGCATTATTCATGGGGGTAAGCTTGAAGGGGAGATCACACTTAACATCAAAACAGACAAACCCACACTCAATGGCCACTTACAGATTATCGGCCTCAACCCACGCTCGATGCTGGAAGAGTGGAGTAAAATATCACTGGAAACACCCAATATTGATGCTTTGCACCGACTGGATCTTTCTCTTCAAATTGATTCCACCCAAATGCTCACCAAGCTCTCAAAAATAGAGGTAAAACTCGATAAAAGCAGCGCTGAAGGAGTATTAAATATAGCGCATGCCTCTACACCCAAAGTCACTACAAATTTCAATATAGATCATATCAATCTGGATCACTATCTTCACCAAGAACAGATCAAATACGGCACTCTATTCACAACAACAATATCAAACACATTAAATAGTACACTCAACATTGAACAACTCACCGCGTTTGGCCAAAAATGTGAAACCATTACAATACAAAAAATTGATATAGACACACAACCTTACTTGATCACAATCATACCCAAAAAGAGTAAAAAGAGAGAAATTAAAGGTGACCACTTTTCGAAGATTTTAGATACATTGATGAAAAGCCAGTGCTTGAAAGAGCCAATCTGAAACATGCGAACACATTTTTTTAGTCAAGCCCTGTTAACCTGGTTTGATCAGCATGGCCGACACCATTTACCATGGCAACTCAACCCAACACCCTATCGTGTATGGGTTTCAGAAATCATGCTACAACAAACCCAGGTCAACACAGTCATTCCATATTTTCAGCGGTTCATTGATCGTTTTTCAGATATACCCTCACTTGCCAATGCGACTCAAGATGAAGTTTTACACTTATGGAGCGGGCTCGGTTATTACGCCCGAGGACGTAACCTGCATAAAGCCGCACAATTTATAGCACATGAACTTGATGGTACGTTTCCTGACAAGATCGAAGAAGTCATCAAATTGCCAGGTATTGGCCGATCTACAGCAGGGGCTATTCTGGCCCAAGCATACCAGCAAAGACAACCTATTCTTGATGGTAATGTTAAACGTGTGCTATGCCGTTTTGATGCCATCCGAGGCTGGCCCGGCACGGCTTTTATTGAAAAAAAACTATGGCAGCTATCTGACCAGTACACACCACAAACACGTCCACGTGCATATACTCAAGCGATTATGGACTTAGGAGCCACTGTATGTATTCGCTCATCACCCCACTGCCCTCTTTGCCCCATACAAAAATTATGTTTAACCCGTCAGCAAAATTTTCAAGCCGAGCTTCCAACACCGCGCCCACGAAAAAAGCGCCCCACAAAAACTGCTTTTGCACTGATATTAAAAAATAAGAAAAATGAAATTTACTTGGAGCAGCGCCCATCCACAGGCATTTGGGGAGGTTTATGGAGCTTTCCTGAGCTCTCTAATGATAAAACCCTTTCAGAAAAAAATGCACACTATTTAGAAACGCAGCACCATGCCTTTAGCCATTACCACCTTAAACTGACACCAATTATCATCCAGACAGACAAACGATCACACACAACTCAAGACTCATCTACAGCAATTTGGTACAATCCCGCCCACTCAAACAAACTTGGTCTGGCCGCTCCGGTCAAACAGTTGTTAAATCAATTATTTTATAAGGAAAACAGTCCATGACACGCTTAGTCAATTGCGTAAAACTCAAAAAAGAAGCCGAAGGGCTTGACCGTGCACCCTATCCAGGAGAGCTTGGTAAAAAAGTTTATGAGAACGTCTCAAAAGAAGCATGGCAACAGTGGATACAGATGCAAACCATGCTTATTAATGAATATAGACTGGTGCTTGTTGAAGCCAAATCACGTAAGTATCTAGCAGAAGAGATGGAGAAATTCCTCTTCACAGATAACAGCGAACCCCCCGCAGCATTCACACCACCTGCGCCATAAATATAGTTCACTTTCCTCTTGACTCGATCAATGAAAAACTGTTTAATACCGCCACTTAACGCCCAGGTAGCTCAGTCGGTAGAGCAGGGGACTGAAAATCCCCGTGTCGGCAGTTCGATTCTGTCCCTGGGCACCAGTTTTACTCATTTATAAGCAAGTTAACAAACCATAATTGCGGAGAAGTCCATATACGTTCCTCAACCCAAGCTACAATTTGGAACCAGATTAGCATCACTTGATGCATTTCACTCTACCTCCGAGATCGATACCTAATTTAACTATGCGCCCTTTTTGTTAACCTTCGTTTTGCACTTATAATATATGCGAAATAGAGCAAGATCATGTAATACAATGCACCGCCTCCGCCTGTTTGAATCGTAGCTTCCACTACGCTTGCTTCTTTTTCAGCGATACTGACTTGACCAGGATCTTCAATTACAGAATTTGCCACACCATCATTATCATTAGGGCCGCCATCTTCAATGGTCAAACGCATACAGTAATGCCCTGGTGTCAACCCCGAAGTATAAACCGGATTACTGAGGATCGGGCAGCGACCTGGTTCACCCGGTGCAGAGGCAATAGCGTTATTACCATCCACCACAAAATCACGCCAGCCCGCTACCGGATCATATTTTCGATACCAGGCCCCCTCAGGAATTGCTGCCAGCTGCGGAATAACTATGTTGGCCGAATCACCCGGCTGGGTGAGACCATAAATTTCGAAGTCATAATAACCACTGACATTGGGCACTGTGTCAGTAGGATTCAAACCCGCACCGCCAAGGTTATCGCCGTAGTTAGTGATGTCATCCTGACTCACCTGTGCACCATCGGCACCAGCAGCAAAGGCAACATCTCCTAAGCGCAATTTCAAACCGGGATCGGTGGACATGATGTAGCTATCAGACTGGGTGGCAAGCTGCTGCAAGTAGTTCTCCTGCAACGAGCTACTGTCGAGATAATCGGCGATGCCATCCTGGTCACTGTCATTATAGGACTCAGCAGCATCATCAATGCCGTCGCCGTCGCTGTCGTTACTGCTGGAGAGAGTTGGTACAGTATCCACCACCTCCAATAATATCTCGGTCTCCGTTGACAGGGGCGAAGTACCGCTATCAGTCACCTTGACGTGCATATTGTAAAAACCAGGAGAAACCGAACTGGATAGGAAAGAGAAGATGGCATCAGTAGTAGTGCCGTCGATGTCAATCAAGGCGTTATCGGTCAGGCTCCAATCGTAGGTGAAGGTGTCACTTGGATTAGGGTCTTTCACAACGGCCTCAATCACTGGGTTGGCCAACGTGGTGACAATGGTGCGAGTGCTCACCGGCTGGCGCGCATCAAGGATGACGGAAGGGGCTTGGTTGCCCTCCATAAGAGTGACCGTATGAGCATTGTGTGTGCCTGCCTGAGCATTAGCCAACACCCCCATGGTAAAAATAATAGTTTCACCATCATCGCCTAAGCCATCATCAACGATGCTGATGCTTGATGTACTGGCTCGTTCAAATCCGGTAGATATCGTCAACGTACCATCATTGGCTGTATGATCTACACCAAAAACTGTAGATGTCGTACCGCCAATGAAGTAGGGAATCTGCGTCAAGCCAACAGCGGGACGGTCGAGCACTACCGTCAATATAAATGACCCTCCTTCGCCGACAACCTGATCAACAATGAAATTTGCAACAGGTAAAGCAGCCTGATCATTATCAATAATTGTTACTGTATCCGCAGCAGGCTGGTCGATAATGTAGGCGGCATTACTACTCAATGTGATTGTGACCGTCTCGTCACCTTCATTAACAGCATCATCAACCGGGATAACAGTAATGGTCGCCTGGCCATTGCCACTACCGATGATGACGCTGCCGCTCAATGCTGTGTAATCACTACCAACGCTGGCTGAACCACTCACGCTGTAATTGACTGTCAACGGAGCGACAGTACTGCCCACCCGCGTGATGGTGAAAGTAGCGTTATCAGGGCCTGTTTCGCTAGCGACGGCATCTGAAGCGGTAATGGTAACATTCTGCAGCAGATCATCATCACTGTTGCTCACTGTCACATCGGCTACCACCATGTTGTTGTAGCTGGTATCACTGCTACTCGCTGCCGTAGTAGATACGGCATAGGCGATATCACCGTCAATAACGGCATCATCCTGACCAACCACAACAACCGTCTGTGGTGTACTCCAATTGGCTGGTGTGAAGGTAAGTGCGCTGACAAAAAGCCTGCCTTCGGAGGTATCACTGCTAGTCAAGCCTATAGTGACATCAGCTGAAGGGGCGGCATCAAGTACAACAATAAAGCTATCGCTGGCACCCGCTTCGGTAGTGAGCAAACCACTGGTGGGGGTGACGGTGATACCGGACAGATCGTTGTCCAGATTGACAACCACCACGTCGGCGGCATCCAGAGCATTATAAGTGGCATCAGCGCTGACTGCTGCTGAGGTGATAACGGCATAGGAGATATCACCATCGACAACACCATCATCAACCCCTGTAATCGTGACAGTTTGCGGCATAGACCAGTCCCCCACAGTAAAGGTGAGTGTGCTGGGGTTCACCGCTCCCTCGCTCGTGTCACTGCTGGAGACGGGAATGGTCACACTCGCTGTTGGTTCTGTAGCCAATACAACAGTGAAACTGGCATCGGTCAGAGCTTCACTTGTCTGTAACCCTGTTGTGGGCGAAACCAAAATACTGGGAGTAGTAGAAGTGGCACTGAGATAAAGAAAAACCGCGCCCGCATTACTGCCACCAGTGGTATCGTAGAGATTAGCTCCTACGATAAAATCAGCAATACCATCTCCGTCAACATCGCCCGCACCGCTGACGGAGGCTCCAAATAGCGCCTGCTCCTGACCCATCGAGAGTGTCACCGAGGTGATTGACAGCCCCGTGGCAGATCCAAAAAAGAGCAACGCTGCACCCTCATTCTCCTGCTGAAGGTTGTAGTGAGTCGCTCCCCCCAGAATGTCATCGAAGCCGTCACCATTGATATCACCGATGCCGCTGACCGAGCTCCCCAACTGGGCATAGGGCTGCTCATTATCGAAAATCCAATCGGCTGTGGTAGAGAGGCCGCTGGCAGAGCCGTGATAGACAAACAGACGCCCGGCACTCAAGCGAGGGCTGAGGATTGACGGTGTGTCGAGATTGGCGCCAATCAGCACATCAGCAAAGCCGTCGCCGTTCACATCCCCCGCACTACTGACAGCAAAGCCGTAGTAATCGCCCGAAGAATCACCGCTCGATGTCCAGTCCGCTGCCGCTGCTGGGCCACTGGTGCTACCATGAAACAGGTAAACACGGCCCACGTCGGTACCGCCAGAGTCGTACTTACTGGCACCGAGAAGGATGTCGTCATAACCATCACTATTGATATCACCCGCACTGGCTACCGCATTGCCATAACCGGCACGCACGCGATCACCTTCGCCAATCCAGTCCGGACTCACAGAGGGACCCGTCGCCGAACCAAGATAGAGATAGACACGACCCGCATCCACATCGGCCGTATCGTAGCCGGGGGCTCCGATGAGGATGTCGGCAAAACCATCACCGTTCACATCCCCCGCCGAGGCGATGGCGCGACCAAAATAGGCGCGCACTTGACCACCATCCATCGTCCAGGCCGGTGTTGCCGCCAAACCGCTGGCCGAACCGTAGTAGAGGTAGACCCGCCCTTCACGAGTAAACGCACCGCTTAAACGGTAAGCGCTGATGAGCACGTCATCAAAACCGTCATTATTGACATCCCCTGCTCCCGCCACCGCACCACCAAAGAAGGGGTTGTTGCTATCACTCTCCGCGCTCCAGTCCGGCGTAGCCGCGATGCCGCTGGGTGAGCCGAGGTAGAGGTGGACACGCCCCTCCCGGTATTGACCATTTTCCTCCCCCGGCGCACCGATAATGAAATCGTCCCAACCATCACCGTTGACATCACCCACGCCACTGACCGAACGCCCAAACATGTCCAGCGCGCTCCCCCCCTCTATCACGGAAGGGGTGAGCTGGAATTCATCATCGATATTGGTAACGAATACATTGCTGACACTGGCACCATTATAGGGGCCACTGCTGCTGGCAAGATTGAGAATAAGGTAGGTGATATCACCATCCAGGTCGCCATCATCCACCCCCGTAATGATGACCGTTTGTGGTGTTTCAAAGTTGCTCGAATCAAAGATGAGCTGGTTGGTGGAGACAACGCCCTCCGAGGTGTCCTGGCTGGTGATATTGACGAGCAATACCCCTTCAGGGTCGGCATCCAGCCCCACTTCAAAGGAGCTACTCCCCCCCGCCTCCGTAGTCACAAGTGGTGGCGAGAGACGGGGGGTGACCGTAATGCAGGCACAATCGTCATCCAGAGTGGTCACCGAGCGGCTGGCGATGGTCATGCCATCGTAATCAGCATCGCCAGGACTGCTAACATTGAAGCTGATCACCGACGTCTGGCTACCGTCATCCAGGCGATCATCCACGCCAGTCATGGTCACCGTCTGCACCATATTCCAGTTCGCTGGTGTAAACAGCAGAGAGGTTGGTGAAACGGTGGCCTCGCCGAGATCGCTAGTGCTGACATCAATAGTGACATCCACCAACGGCGCTGTATCGAGCACCACGGTAAATGTCGAAGTCGAACCCGCTTCATTAACAATATGAGAGTCGTGGATCAAATGAGGTTCAACTGAGATATAAGGAGGGGGCGAGCTGCTCAGATAGGCGAAGGCCACACCGCGCTGCCCTGAAGTGCGGTGGTCGTAATTCGGTGCACCAACGATAAAATCGAGCTGGCCATCACCCTCCACATCACCCAGGGCGGCCACCGAGCGACCAAAATAAGCGTAACTCTGATCTCCCTCGAATTGCAAATCCGCCCCACCGTCACTTCGTGGCCCAGTAGCGGAGCCGTAATAGACCATCGCTGCGCCAGCATTATCGAAAGCGTTGTCGTAGCCGGGGAATCCGACGATGATATCGTCATAACTATCACCGTTCAGATCACCCAGTGAGGCCACCGGCAGCGGCAGTGTACTATTAGTCACGTTGCTCACCGTCCAGTCTGGCGTTGTTGAGGGCGGTGTGCTCCCGCCAAAATAGACAAAGGCTCGCCCCGTGGCCGGGCGACTGACAATGAGGTCGTCAAAGCCATCATTATTCGTATCACCCGCAGAGGCCACCGAACCGCCGAAACCGGCAAAGCTGCCCCCACCCTCGCTGGCACTCCAGACCGGGGCAGCACCAAGGCCGCTTGCCGAGCCGTAATAAAGTGTGGCGGTGGCCGTCCATCCGGTTCCCGCAATCAAATCGCCAAAACCATCACCATTCACATCACCCGCCCCTGACACCGCCCAGCCAATGCGGCCACTGGTAACGTTGCTCTCCACCGTCCAGGCCGCTTCATCAACACGAGCAATGCCATCGAAATCGTCATCGGCCAGACCACTGGCTGAACCGTGGTAAACGAAAATCTTACCCTCTTCAGACTCCCCGTTGGTGTAGCGATTCGCGCCGATAACGATATCGCTATAACCATCACCGTTAAAATCCTCACCGCCACTGATCGACCAGGCAAAAGAGGAGTTAGTTTGATCCCCGTAAACCATCCAGTCAGGCGAGCTGGCCAGGCCACTGCTTGAGCCGAAAAAGACCGCCACCATGCCGCCATTGGAAACCACATCGCTGTTGAGATAGTCAGCGATAACGATGTCACCAAAGCCATCACCATTGATATCCCCAGCCGAGCTGACAACATAGCCAAAACGCCGCCCCATCCGGTGAGTCCAGTCTGGCGTATTAGCCGAGCCACTGATCGCGCTGAATGAGCCGGTGGCAGATCCGTAGAACAGCGACACGGTGCCCGAGCCGACTGTTGCATTGCTCCCCACCAGTAGATCATCAAAGCCATCGCCATTCACATCCCCAGCGCTACTGACCGACCAACCCGCCTGAGGGACCGTCGATTCACTCTCCAGCAGCACCTGACGATGTGCGGCAAAAGAAGTTGCCGAGAATATTGCTGCGAGAAATAGCAAAATTCTGCTGACTATTTTATTGCAATTGTAAAAGGTCATCATGGGCAGGTGCCTGTAATAATTCCGCTGTCACACTTGGCTTCATTGCCAGGGCCGATGGGGTTCTGGTCTGGGTTCCAGTAAACATCCCATTCATAATTCAAGGGGTCAGCATCACCTGCTACGTAGCTGTAAGAACCCTCTTCAAAATCCCAATCACCATCTCTGATATTTCCATCACTCCAACAAGTCGTAGGGTTAGTGCATGCTGGGGTATAGGTGTAACGCCCTCCAGTCACTGTAGAATAGCCCGCCTGTCTGTCTGTCATCATGTCGAAATCACCTGCATTGGGGTAAGGTGTGGGCATGTCGGGATCAGTAATGATGAGAGTATTTTTGATTGTACCTGCGGTACTATCATCGTTATAACTAATGCTACTCATATCCAGTTCAAAGTCGCTGATCATCATTCCCGGCACATCATTGATGGTCTGGGTTATTTTTGGTTTGAAGGCCATCTCTTCTTTCAAGAACTCCGAACAGAATGCCTCCCCTCCGCAGCTCCAAGTTTGGGTATCTGCATCCCATATACCGCCCATCACTTGGCGTAATACCACTTTTGTCGGATCAGCTGAGCCGTTACCGGTATAGTCAAAGTTACGAGATGGATCCAATCCTAGCGGATCCCAACCGTTGCCACTCACAGTTTCAAGATCAGTATCCCTAGGAAAAAAATCCGATGGTTTGCCACCAGTTGCTGATAAAAGTCCGGACACAGGAACATAGCTTTCCATGGCAAAACCATTGGCAGGATCACCGACAATAATATGCCAATAGTTATTACCGTCAATGGAGACACGGCCCTGATAAAAAGGGGTGGTATCAGGGTCAATCGAGCCCTGACCGATAACGCACATACTGCTAGATTGCCCATCTATACCGCAATTGCCGGGAAAAATATTGCTGTACCCAGGTTCTAGCTGAAAATTAAGAGGAATATCCCCACTAAATGAAACGCTATTAAAATGAATTAAAAATAAGAGGAGAAGAGATGCTTTCAAACAAAAGCAACCAAAGGGTTTATTGGAAGGAGAATCATTGTCCCCATTCACAATTAACTGCGTCTTATTTTGAGTAAGTTTTTTCATCAAAATGAAATTATTCATAATTTATGAAATATGCAGGTTAGTGAGCCGGATAGCGCAGAGCCTTTCATAAAAGTCATTATGGTAATACCGTATTTCGCAAGAGACACTAAATACTATAGCGGCCAATTTAAAATTTTCAAAAATTTAGCTGCCTCTTGTTTAAATTCTGGCGTAAAGCTCTTTTTACTTCCCATTTTCCATACCTCGTTTTACTGGTGGAATATTTTACAATTCCCACCTTATTGGTTGGTACGGGATTATTAGACCACTACAAGTCGTTACTCTAAATCCCTTGGAACTTTATTCTACCACAGCACTTTACTTTCGACACTTCGGGACAAATACTATACGGTCAAATCTTTGAGAGTCCCTCAGCAAAGCTGGGGAGTTTACTCTATTTAGTTGCATTAGCCATTGGAAAGCGCTCAAAACTAAAATGGAAAAAGAAACTCCAAGTCACTCACACAATGACACTGACTGAACTCCGTTACATTGTTGCCGTTGCACGTACACGCCATTTTGGGCAAGCAGCACAGCAATGCTTTGTCAGCCAACCCACGCTCAGCATTGCCATTCGTAAGTTCGAAGACAAACTTGACCTGAAAATTTTTGAGCGAAAAACTGGTGAAGTCAGTTTAACACCGGTCGGCGAACGCATTGTGATTCAAGCACAACGCATACTGGAAGAAGCAGAGCAAATCAACAACATCGCTCAGCAAGGCAAAGACCCGCTCATTGAGCCGCTGCGCTTAGGTGCTATCTACTCCATTGCACCCTATTTATTACCTCGTTTTATTCCTGAAGTTCATCAACGCGCACCAAACATGCCGCTGCTTATTGAAGAGAACTACACCGCTGTACTCAGCGAACAGCTCAAACTGGGACAAAAAGATGCCATCATCATCTCTCTTCCTTTTGATGAACCTGGCATCCAGACACAGGCACTCTATGACGAACCTTTTGTGGTTGCACTTCCTGCCGAGCACCCATTAAATAAAGGCAACACGATTGATGGCAATCAGTTAGCTGATGAAAACCTATTTTTATTAGGTGCAGGGCACTGTTTTCGAGATCAAGTTTTACAACACTTCCCAGCGTTGGGTCAGGTCATCAATACCAATGCTCTGCAGCGTACGCTTGAAGGCAGTTCATTAGAAACTATTCGTCAGATGGTTGCTACAGGCGCAGGGATATCACTACTGCCTTGCACGGCCGCGACACAAAACGACCAAACACTTAACAAACTGGTAAGCTACCGTCCACTGACACCACCCGTACCTTCACGCCGTATTGCACTCGCATGGCGTAAACAGTTCCCTCGCCCTGAAGCCGTTGAAGTGATTCGTCAATCCATTCTATCGGCCACACCTGACTGTGTTAATCGACTTAATATCTTGACCAATTTATCCGATACAAAGTAAACAGCACACATCAGTTAATAGCTATTTTCTATTCATCTAATAAAAACAATCAATTTAACAAATAGCCAATTTCCTTCTAACATACTCTTTACCTACTTAAACAACGGAGAAAAACAGACCATGCTTGCAAACAAAGAAGGCCAAAAAGTCCCTCAAGTCATATTCCCAACACGTCAAAACAATGATTGGGTCAATATCACCAGTGATCAAATATTCAAAGGAAAGAGTATCATCCTATTTTCATTACCTGGCGCATTTACACCCACCTGCTCCAGCAGCCATGTGCCTCGCTTTAATGAACTGGCTGCAACATTCAAAAAAAATGGTGTTGATGAAATCATCTGCATGTCCGTCAATGACACTTTTGTAATGAATGAATGGAAAGAAAACCAACACGCTGAACACATCACTTTTATTCCTGATGGCAATGGTGAGTTTACCGATGGCATGGGTTTATTGGTTGATAAAAATGACCTTGGCTTTGGAAAACGCTCATGGCGTTACTCCATGCTGATCAAAGACGGCGTGATCGAAAAAATGTTTATCGAACCCGATATGCCCGGTGACCCATATGAAGTTTCGGATGCCGACACCATGCTTGATTACATCAATCCAGATGCAGAAAAACCTGCTGATGTTGTCATGTTTACTAAACCGGGCTGCCCATTTTGCGCGAAAGCCAAAGGTATTTTGCGTGATGCCAACGTTGATTTTGAAGAGATTGAACTCAATAAAAATATCACCGTTCGTGCGGTACGTGCCGCAACAGGCTCAGATACTGTTCCACAAGTGTTTGTTAATGGTAAATATTTAGGCAATTCAGAAGCTGTTGCCAAACACTTTAAAGTTGCATAAAAGGCGAGTAAAGTTACTGCTGATTCCTCGGGCAACCTCCGGAGAACCAGCAACTGCCCTATAATGCTTCACGGAGAAAGAAACATGACCAGTCACTATGATTTAATCGCCATTGGTGGTGGTAGCGGTGGACTTGCTGTTGCTAAAAAAGCTGTTGAATTTGGTAAAAAAGTGGCCATCGTAGAAGGCCATAAATTAGGAGGCACCTGCGTCAATGTTGGCTGTGTTCCGAAAAAAGTCATGTGGTACGCCGCTCACATTGCCCATGCGGTATCTGATGCACCAGGGTTTGGTATTCAAGTTCAAAATCAAGAGTTTGACTGGAAAACGCTCATAGAAGGTAGAGATCGCTATATCAGCATGATCAATGCCAGTTGGAATCGGACGATCGACAGTCAAGGTATTGACAAAATTGATGGCTTTGCCCACTTTGTCAATTCAAACACTATCGAAGTCAACGGTAATCAATATACAGCGGATCACATTGTGATCGCCACGGGCGGCCAACCTATCGTGCCAGTTCTGCCTGGTGCTGATCTGGGGATCACATCCGATGGCTTTTTTAAACTACACACACAGCCAAAAAAAATAGCGATTATCGGCGGTGGTTATATTGCCATTGAGCTTGCGGGAGTCATGCAGGCACTGGGCTCACAAGTTGAGCTCATACTACGAAGCGAAAAGGCACTAAAAGAGTTTGACCCACTCATCGGAAATACTGTGATGGATAACCTGAAAAAACAGGGTGTCACGATTCACACTAATTTTAAAATTTCCAAGTTAGTAGAAGACAAAAGCAACATCACTATTCATGCACAGGATGGCCGCTCCATCAAAGCATGTGAATCAGCCATTTGGGCCATTGGCCGCAGAGCGAATACCAAACAACTCAACCTGTCTTCTGCCGGAATTAAAACACAACCTAATGGCAATATCCCGGTTGATGAGTATGAAAACACCAATATAAAGAGTGTTTATGCGATTGGTGATATCACGGGTAAAGCGGCGCTTACTCCCGTTGCAATTGCTGCAGGACGTAAACTGGGTGAAAGACTCTTTGGAAACAATCAAAGCAGCAAGCTTGATTATGAAAATATTCCCACCGTTATGTTTGCCCATCCACCAGCAGGCACAATCGGCCTTACCGAATCCCAGGCGCGTGAAAAGCATGAAAAAATCACAACGTACACTACACGATTTACCCCCATGCGCTACGCACTTTCAGAGCACGGATTTAAAACAGCAATGAAGCTTGTTTGCAGTGGAGATAGTGAAAAAGTTGTGGGTATTCACCTGGTTGGAGATGGTGTTGATGAGATGTTGCAAGGCTTTTCCATCGCGGTTAAAGCCGGGCTTACCAAGCAAGATTTTGATGATACGGTGGCCATTCACCCCACAAGTTCTGAAGAGTTGGTGACTTTAAAAGTGGCCGATTAAAAGTACTCATACCACCCCAAAAACTTGTCAATTTTTTTTACATACATGAGTGAATCAAAAAAGAACTGGTAGTTTTTATTTTTAAAATCAAGTGCTTAAAAATGTGGCACACTAATTGCTTTAGATTTCAATGTCTGATTAACCATATAACCTTTAGAGAGTGAAAAATGAAAAAATTATTATTTGCGTTCATGTTAATTTTTGGAGCGGCTGGAGCTGCAAACGCAAGTGTTGTTTACACCGACACATATAACTCAGGTGCTAAAATGTCTGGTAATTGGTTGCCATGGCTTTCTGACGACAGCATTTCCTGGCAGTTTAATATTCTTGATGATGGCTATAACCCCGCAAACCAAGAGATTACTTCGGCTACAATTGGACTTAACCTTAAGGATGATGGCGGATGGTTTGATTTCTGGGAATTTGCTAGCCTGAATGTAGGTACAAATTCATTTTTTTGGGAAGTTGATACTGGAACAAGTAGCTTTACCGTAGATTCTCTTATGGTTCTGAACAATACGGGTTTGCTGGATGTAACATTGACGGCAGAAATAGGAGATTTCTACTTCAACTCTGCAACATTAACAGCGCAAACCCAACCTGTTCCTGAGCCAGCGGCTCTTGCTCTGCTGAGCCTTGGTTTATTGGGCTTTGGTATCATGCGTCGCCGAACAGAAACGCTGTGATACATTAAAATCACATCGAAACTCGCTTGATGAAACCCCGCTTTATGCGGGGTTTTTTATGTCGAAAACAGATTAAATTCCTGAAGTATCTGCTAAACTCCAAACGAGTCACCTGTCAAACTTAAAAAACTGACCCATGGAAACATTTTCTCTGCAATGGCAGACCCCTTTATGGTTGATTTTTCTTGCGGCTCCTTGGCTACTTCAGCGATGGAGAAAGCGCCATTTCGTACAAAAAAGCTTACTGCAGTTTGCTGATCAAAAGCTCTGGCCATGGCTGACCACTGACTATACTGTAGTTAAGAAAAGCTCGCCTAGTATATGGATCGCGGCCTGGAGCTTAGGTATCATCGCATTGGCTGGGCCATTCGTTATGACCAACCAAGACACCTCTACCGTACGTACAGGTGTTGATATTGTTGTGATTGTTGATATATCACCTTCCATGCAAGTTACAGATACGCCCCCAAGCCGCCTTGCACGCAGCAAACTGGAGTTGAGCGATTTTATTCAAACACTCAAAGGGGATCGTATCGCACTGATCACTTTTTCAGCCAATGCCTATCCGGTACTGCCCCTCACCTTTGATTACAATACATTTCTTTATTTTACCAACGCACTCGAACCTTCACTGGTCACAAAAAAGGGATCTAACTTGGGGCAAGCGTTAATTGAGGCCGAAAAGCTTCTCAATCAAGGGGGAAAAAATGGACGCGCTATCATCTTGTTAAGTGATGGTGAAATTCATAATCAAGCTGCGCTTGAAGTCGGACAAAACAACCAACAAAGCCCACTGTTTATTTTAGGAATGGGCACACAGAGTGGAGGCCCGATTCCTGATCAATCGGGGCGTTTTATCCGTCAAAATCAAGAGTTGGTCATATCCCGTTTGCAACCAGAAAAGCTATTATCACTCACTCAACCTGAAAATTATATCTCATTAAAAAATGATGATAGTGACTGGCAAACCCTCATGAAAAATCTTCGTCAACAAACAGAAACAAACTACTACCCCACGCAAGTGATGACAAATAAAATCGAACTTTTTCCATGGTTGCTTTCAATCAGTTTGTTACTGTTTTTGTATCAAGGAATGCGCCGTTTCAACTCAATACTGCCTCTGATTTTATTGCCCGTGCTATCAGCAACTCCTAACCCAAGCCATGCCAATGTATGGCAAGAACAGCAAGCACATAGTGCACTGGAAAATGGCAATTACCCGCAAGCCATACAATATTACCAAACGATTGGTACTTACAACGGCTATATGGGGCTAGGCGCGGCCTATTATCGACAACAAAAATGGCAAGAATCAATCCATGCTTATCAACAAGCATTTGAACTAGCTGACACGAATGATCAACGCGCTCATTCATCATTCAACGAAGCTAACGCACTGGCTAAGCAGCAACAGTTTGAGAAAGCACAAACTGCCTACCAAAGAGCGCTGCATTGGAAAAAAAACTATAAAGAAGCCATATTAAATTTGAATTTAATCAAAACACTATTACCATTACGAGGCAACTCAAATAAAGAGACTCAACCTTCACCACAAAACAGACTCGCAGAGACAGGCTCGATTGATCCAACACTGATTGGAGAAGAGGAGATGGCTCAGCAAGAAAGGCTTACTAAAGCAGAGCAACAGATGAATGCACTCAATGCCCCACCCAACCCGCTGCTTAAATATCGTTTTTTGGAGCATGACAAACAAAGCATGACCACCTCCAAGGAAAATCCATGGTAATCAGAACCCTCACCTTTCTGATTTTAATTTTATCAAGCCATGCCACGCTCTCTGCCACATTCAGCGCTGAAGTTGACCGCACTCAAATTACGACAGAAGAGCACCTACTGCTCAAACTGACATTAACCAACAGTGATACACGCCTACGTGCTCAAGGTGTTTCACCCAATATTGATTTATCACGACTCACTCCCCTGTTTGACCTGGGTACACCGCGCGCTGAAAATCGTTTTAATATCTATCGCAATCACGGCCGTTCAACATCCAGCATCAGCATTGAGCTATTCCCTAAAAATTCGGGACAATTCACCATTCCATCTTTTTCAATTGAAGATTTAAAAACTGAAGCCATCATCATCAATATTATTGAAACCCAAAACCCTGCTCCAGAAATTTTTATAAAGAGTGGCTTGTCTCATGAAACGGTTTGGCTGAACCAACAATTTACTGCATACATTGATCTTTACCATCGCACTTCACTCAGTGAAGCCAAGCTTGGTGGAGAGCTGGATTCAGAACCTTTTATCATGGATACATTCAAACTACCCCAATCTGAACGACAAGAGAGTAGCGAGGGGTTCAACTACAATGTTACACGCATTTCATGGGCTGTTTTCCCTTCACGAAGTGGCGACCAAACCCTCTATCTCCCTGATCTCTGGGTTACCACCCAAAGTGGGCGCAAGCAACGTTTTCCTGTGCAAAAACAGCTCATCAAAGTCAAACCACTTCCAGCTACGGCCCCCCCCAATATTATTGTTGGCCGCATCACACTCAAACAAACTGAATTAGACAATATACCCACTGCGGGTCAACTCTCTTCATGGCAAGTCACTCTGAGCACCAATGCTCTTGAAAGCACACTTCCCAGAGCATTGGTGGGCACACACCCCGAAACACCTCAGCTTAAACTCTATCGAGATGCACCACGCATTCAAAAAAACAAAAGCACCAAAACACTCAAGTACACTGCAACCTATCTATTTTCACTCATGCCCGTGACAGCAGGCCGTTATACTCTGCCTTCTATAGAAGTTCAATTCTTTGACCCTGACACAGGCCAAGTCAACAAAGCCACACTCAATGGCACTGAGATACAAGTCGCACCCTCATCATCAATCCAACCAACTCAAATGGCGATTGTAGCCACTGAAAACCACCCTCAACCCTCTTCAACCCATCCATTATTGATCTGGCAGTGGCTGACGATCATATTCGCCCTGCTATGCGTGATTATTTCTATACTGTGGCAACGAGATCGCCTCACTCGAACCAAAGCATCAACCACTCAAAAGCCCCGTTCAAAACCAGCGCTTGCATCATCCCCAAAATCATTACTTCTGAATGCATTTAACAGCCAAACACTGGAGCAAGGCTTAAACCAATGGGAGCAACATCACGAAATTGACCCTGAAATCAGAAACGTCGTCAGTACCGTACAAAAAGCGAGCTATCGCAATGGCGATATGCCCAGTGATATAACCATTGCTCGTACCATAAAGAGAATAAAACAGGCAAGCGTGACAAAAAATACAAACGCCTCCACAGAGAACTTTTACCCATAAAGAGACTCTGATGAATGCACACACAAACAGATTAAACAACACAAGGAAACCTCATATGGAACACAAATTGCCCGAGCTGCCTTATGCGATGAATGCGCTTGCACCCACTATTTCCCAAGAAACGCTGGAATACCACTATGGCAAACACCACAAAGCTTATGTCACCAATTTGAATAACTTGATCAAAGGCACCGAATTTGAAAATGCTTCGCTGGAAGAGATCATCAAAAAATCTTCTGGAGGTCTATTCAATAATGCGGCTCAGGTCTGGAATCATACATTCTACTGGAACAGCTTAAGCCCTAACGGTGGAGGCAAACCTTCAGGCACACTGGCTGATGCCATTAATGCCGAATTTGGTTCATTCGAAGCCTTCAAGGAAAAATTCTCAACGTCTGCCGCAACGAATTTTGGGTCAGGCTGGACTTGGCTGGTTAAAAACCAGAGCGGCTCTTTAGAAATTGTGAACACCAGTAATGCGGGTTGCCCACTCACAGACGATAAAATTCCGTTACTGACTTGCGATGTTTGGGAGCATGCATACTACATCGACTACCGTAATGTTCGCCCCAAATATATCGAAGCATTCTGGAGTTTGGTCAACTGGGACTTCGTTGCTTCTAATTTTTAAATCAATGAGATTATAAAAATATTTTAATATTATGAATATATGATTGACACTTATGCATTCCCACGTGGGAGCGTGGGAACGAGAGTAAATGATAAGATAATAATGAAAATGTATAACCTACTGTGTACTGTGCTGTCTGTCCAGTCATTCGGCTGATAATATCACTGGTGGCTCTAATGTGTGGCATTTTATTATTGTTTTAACCTATGGAAATTCTATGGTGGGTTTTGGCGGGTTGAAACTGATACTTGAGTTTTCCTTGCTATTGAACTCTATAGAATATTCTATATAGGGCTGAAAATATCGCTGTAATTTCGGCGGTATGCTGAAGCTGTAGGTTTTATCATTGTACATGTTTTTTGAATTATCATTTCCGAGAACATAGGTTCCCGTGCCCGCTTTTTGAATGAGGATTTCAGTTGGCGCGTTTTTATAATCTAAAAAACTACAATTCTGTTCAACTGTTAACAAACTTAGACCCGGTAAAAAATTTGATTTGATCTGGACATATCTTGGTGTTGACACAAAACCGGTCAGCCCTTGTGCGGCTGATTTTGATCGGTAAACGATACGATTCAGATCATCGAAAGATGCTCGCAATTTTGCATCTTCTTTATTAAAATATTTTGCAAATATTCTCTCCTCTATGCCTTGCTTTGAATAATTTATTTGGTTTCGGGGTACATAAACATGAACGCTGTCATCAAGGTATAAGTGGATGTAACAATCTATTTGGCCGATTTCAGGCCGCACTTCAAACGCGATTGCCGCCAGGCCGGGATCTAATTCTATCGCTTTTTCTTCGGATAATTGGAAACGCTTGGCGAAGTCCTGGCCGTAACTGTAGATAAACAGCGGACTATCTCTATGCAGCTTGCCAATCAATAGTTCATTAGGTATCGGTTTATTATTTTGCGAGGAATTATCACAAGCGGTGACCAGCAAAAACGATAAGATAATAATGAGAATGTATTTCGTGTTTGTATTCATCATTCTTTCTTTGATTATAATGTGTCCGTTAGTTTGTAACCCAGCAAAAACCCATGAAATTCACCATCCCAAGTCTTCTAAAGTCCACGGTATATTCGCCATGGCATTGAACATGTTTTCAATACTGTGTTGTTCAAAAATGCGTGACGCAATGGTTCCTTTTCCCCAGTTATCCACATATACGCCAGTTCTTTTGCCAATATGTGACCCCGTCATTCGACTGATAACATCACCGGTAGATCGAATGTGTAGCATTTTATCTTTTTTTACTGACGCAAGATCATACATATTCAATAACGTCAGTATATTGGAATAGAATTTTCCTGAAACAAAGACGTTGCGCATTCCCGGTGAATTAAACGTAACCGTTGGTAGCCCGCCGTTATCCGCTGACAACAACGACGCGAGTGCGCCTCCTAAAGAGTGTCCCGTTAAATAGAGTGTGTAAGGTGATTGAAGTCTTCCAGCAATATCTAGTGCTTTAGTATAAGCTTTTTCTGCGTCAAGCAATTGATGAGGTCTTCTTCTAATGGCTATTTCTGCATTGGCTAAAAAATCGCTTTTATCCCCAGCATTGCCGTCTGTCCCTCTGAAAGCTAAAACGGCTTCGTTTAATTCCACGTTTAGAAATAGCGATGCAGAAAAGCCAAGGCCGGATTCATCGCCGGAACGATCTACTTTCGCCCAGTCGCCATAACGGATTTGATTCGAATAATAAGCCATCGCGGAAAACTTCGCTAAGTCTCTTATTGATGCCATAATTACCTCCGACTATTAAGTAGTTAATTATTATTAAATGATGGAATATACCACATGTGCACTTCAGGATTGTATCGACAACATCACATGTGTAGAGCTCGGTGTTTTTCACAAATTCATCCCGATCTGTAACAATAGTTGGTAGTGTCTCAAAGCTGTTTTGAACCAATATGGTCAAAAAAATGTTTCTAAGCCGGTAAAGAGATGCACTCTGTCGGCTCCCTTGGCATCACATATTTCTACCATAAAAAATTTCAACCATTTCATGCCGTAATAATTCCGTAACCCTATTCGCCTCACTTTCAGAGATATTTTTATCATCTTTATTGAACAGGTAATTATCCAGAATAAAGTCCTTCAGCATCATTTTGGTATGAAAGATATTTTCCTGATACATATTCACATCAATTATTTCATAGGCTTTTTTTGTATTATCTGCAATAAAATTCTGAATCGAATTAATTTCGTGATCAATAAAGTGCTTCTCTCCAAACACATCACGAGTAAAACCGCGCACTCGATAATCCATTGTTACAATATCTGAATCAAAACTATGAATAAGATAGTTCAAAGCTTTTAGTGGTGAAATACGGCCACAAGTAGAGACATCAATATCCACTCGAAAAGTGCTTATACCTTTGTCAGGATGATACTCAGGATAAGTATGCACCGTTAAATGACTTTTATCGAGATGTGTCACCACAGATTCGGGTAGTGGCCCAGGGGATTCCGAATTTGACAATGCTTCCGCCACAATAGGCTCTTCAGAAACCAGCATTGTCACACTCGCCCCCTGAGGCTCATAATCCTGATGTGCAATATTAAGAATAGTGGCGCCAATAATATTGGCCACTTCATTTAAAATACTCGTGAGCCGCTTAGCGTTATACTCTTCATCAATGTATTCGATATATTGATTACGTTCAGCCTTCGTTTTGGCGTAACAAATATCATAGATGTTAAAGCTCAAAGTTTTAGTGAGATTATTAAATCCGTGCAGCTTTAACTTCAGAGGTTTTTCCATCTAAAACAGTTCCTACTTCTTAAAAATTACTCTGATACAATGCAAAAATCGTGGCTCATTTCAACTGATTTACCCAGCATGATTGATGCCGAGCAATATTTTTCTGATGACAGATCAACGGCACGTTTAACCACACTCTCTTTAAGCTCAGAGCCCGTTACAATAAAGTGCACATGAATTTTAGTAAATACTTTAGGCTCAAAATCAGCACGCTCTGCTGCAATCTCTACTTTGCAATCCTTTACCAATTGTCGGGATTTTTTTAATATATGGATAACGTCATAAGTGATACATCCACCCAAACCGAGCAGTAACATTTCCATAGGACGAAAACCCATATTACGCCCTCCTCCTTCAGGTGGCCCATCCATCACCACAGCGTGCCCACTACCAGACTCACCTAAAAACATGGCATTCTCTATCCATTTAATGCAAACTTTCACTCACTTCTCCCGATATTAAGTTAGTATAATCATTTTTAATTTTGATAATATTACCAAAGTTACTTTACATATAAAGTACCTATTTATAATAAAGATAAGGGCAAGGATATTTTCTAATGGATCTGTATACAAAAAAACCTGATGAAACACTGGATAATTTTCTCTCCCATTGCCATCGTCGACGTTACCCCCAGAAAAGCATTATCATTTATGCTGGTGATGAATCGGATGTACTGTACTACATCGTAGAAGGTTCGGTCGCTGTTTTTATTGAGGATGACGAAGGGCGTGAAATTGTTTTAAGCTACCTCAATGCGGGTGACTTTTTTGGTGAGATGGGACTCTTTGGTGAAGAGCAAAATCGCAGTGCCTGGGTGCGTACCCGTGTTCAGTGTGAAGTTGCTGAAATCAGTTATTCAAAATTTTACGAAGTTGCCAAAAAAGACCCGAAAATTACATTCAAAATTGCATCACAAATGGCTTCTCGCTTACGCAGCACCAGCCGTAAAGTCAGCGATCTGGCTTTTATGGATGTCGCAGGACGAATCGCCCGCGCGCTGCTTGAGCTTGCCAAAGAGCCCGATGCAATGACTCACCCCGATGGTATGCAGATTCGCATTACCCGTCAGGAAATTGGAAAAATCGTTGGTTGTTCACGCGAAATGGTTGGGCGAGTATTAAAAGAGATGGAAGTACAAGAGCTCATTTCAGCAAAAGGAAAAACAATTGTGGTCTTTGGGACTCGTTAAAATACCAAATTCTCGTAGGGGGCAACCTCAAGGGTTGCCCCCTACGACTTCAACAATACTAAAAACTCAAACCCAGCTGAGCTGATGCTGCGGCTTCATTGCTATTGCCTGCAATAGCTACATCCAGATGAACAATTCCAAAAGGTGAGACACCTGCACCTATGGTAAAAACATCACGACTGTTTTCACTTATATTTTTTCGATATCCTGCACGTATTTGTACCCAATTCCAGCCATTCAATTCACCACCAATTGCAATGTACTGCGTTGCTGAGTCCATTCCAGTCGGGTCATTTTCAGTTAAATCAACATCCAGTGCAACAGTCCCCCAACCCGTATGGTGAGAGACTCCTGCTCGTAGCATAGGGTTCAGCTCAATGGTGTAATTATTGGCTGTTAAAAACTCTTGAGATATAATGTTCTTCGCAACAAAACCCGCTCGCCAGCCATTTCCAAAATCTCTGGCAACCCCAAAGTCGGCTGTAACACCGGTATCAGAAACAACACCTTCGTAATAAGTAATATTTTCTGCTTCATCAATATTGATTTCGTAATCAAATGTTTCTACGCTCAAGTAGCGTGGTGTCACACCGGCAGAAAAAGCAACACCTTCCAGCTCAAACTTACGTGCTAAAGAGATTCCAATTTCAGACACTACAATACCGCGACCAAGCAGTGCTGAGTCCAATGTATTTGTCGGATTGGTAAGATCTGCAAGAGTTGATATATCACTAGGACTAAGCACGACACCGTTTGAAATATCTTCAACGGCATCTAAAACACTCTGAATTTCATTTTGGTCACTTTGCGCCACACTCAGCAGCATTCCACCTGAGCCCCATGAAGCCAGACTAACTGACCAACCCAGACTTTCATCGGGCATGGCCGCCACAACACTTCCATTCAGAGAAAACTCCAAAGCTTTATCAGAAAGATCGACCAATTCATTACGAAGAATGGTACCTGTATCAAAAACATTCTCAGCCTTTATCTTAATTAACGATAATAACTCTGTCGGATCTATTGTGCCAAGTGAATCTAGTATTTCATTATAAGCATTAATCGCATCACTAAAATCATCAATCACATTACCGTCTTGAAAGTCCTCCAACTCGGTGACTAACTCATCTGGGTCAGCAACGCCAGCACCGAATGAAGGCAATATCAGCTTAAAATCCTCATCTTTTTGAGGTAAAGCTAACAGTGCAGGATTAAAATAACCTGCATTGGCTCCTGTTGCAGAAGAGACCCCTGTGCCTCCCATCGCCATTGAGCGAGGATCCATTCCACTAAATGGAGCCGCTAAAGCACTCGTAGAAAAAATAGCACTCAGAACAGCCAGTGGAAGCTTTTGTTTCATCATTTACATCATCCCTTTTTTAATAATTACTGACACGACCTGCGCAATAAACAAGCAGCCCCTTTCCCTGAAAGTTAAAAAAATTTTAAAATAGCCTTTCCTAAAGTCGGCGCTTCCAGATTCATACTTGAATTATTAACTCAATTAAATTAATAAAGTTGTGAGTTATTTCACTATTTTCAACAACGCTATAAAGTAATGAACATTATTCAAAAACCATATAAAATAAACCCCTTATTTTCCAACCCTCTATAAAGTAAAATTTAAGTAGACAATAAGCCAATAATATCATGTTAAATAACAACATCTTGAAAACAGTTCGCTTGGCTTTAGCTGAAGATTTAGGTGACGGTGATCTCACCGCGGCTCTGATCCCCATTGATACCTGCAGTGAAGCCACCGTAATCAGCCGCGAACATGCAACCATTTGTGGCCAAGCATGGTTTGATAATACCTTTGAACAACTCAGCAGTAACATCATGATTCATTGGCACGTATCAGATGGCGATCGGGTTGAACCCGAGCAAGTACTTTGCCAACTTTACGGCCCCGCTCGTGAACTGCTCAGCGGCGAGCGAACCGCACTTAATTTTCTGCAAACCCTATCTGCAACGGCCACCTGCGCTCAAGAGTATGCTGATATTGTCAGCGATCTTCCCGTCAAGCTGCTGGATACTCGTAAAACCATCCCGGGATTACGCCTTGCACAAAAGTATGCGGTCACCTGCGGCAGCTGCTTTAATCATCGCACCGGTCTTTATGATGGCATATTGATTAAAGAAAACCACATTATGGCATGTGGCTCCATTGCCGCCGCCGTCGATGCCGCACGCGCAACTGGTGCGGAACTGCCCATTGAAGTCGAAGTGGAAAATCTGAATGAAGTACAGCAAGCACTTGATGCCAACGCAGATATTCTACTTCTGGATAATTTCACCATAGAACAACTTAATGAAGCGGTTACACTCAATCAAGGCCAAGCCCAACTGGAAGCATCTGGTAACGTTTCAAAAGAGACTTTGCGTAGTATTGCAGAAACAGGTGTTCACTATATTTCTATTGGCCTCTTGACCAAAAACATACGCGCCATTGATCTTTCAATGCGTTTTAAATCACTCTGAAAATTTTAGTTATTTGTAAATTTTAAGGATAAATCGACTTCATGCGTACCACACAATTTTTATTAGCCACCGTCAAAGAAACGCCAACTGATGCCGTCACCATCAGTCACAAACTTATGCTACGCGCTGGCATGATTCGTAAACTGGCCTCTGGACTCTATATCTGGCTGCCGATGGGGTTACGTGTTTTACGTAAAGTAGAGAATATCATACGGCAAGAGATGGATCGCATTGGTGCGCAAGAGCTATTAATGCCAGCGATACAACCCGCAGAACTCTGGGAAAAATCAGGCCGCTGGGATCAATACGGCTCTGAACTTTTACGTCTCAATGATCGTCACAATCGTGAATTCTGTTTTGGCCCCACCCATGAAGAAGTCATTACCGATTTTGTCAGCAAAGAGATTCACAGTTACAAGCAACTGCCCGTCACTTTTTATCAAATTCAAATGAAGTTCCGTGATGAAATTCGTCCACGTTTCGGCGTAATGCGCTCTCGTGAATTTTTGATGAAAGATGCCTACTCTTTCCATGTAAATCAAGATTCACTGCAAGAAACTTACGATACAATGTTCGCTACCTACTCCCGTATTTTTGATCGTTTAGGGCTTGATTACCGCCCCGTTCAAGCCGATACCGGCAGCATTGGTGGTAATGCCTCACATGAGTTTCATGTACTGGCTGATTCGGGTGAAGATGCCATCGCCTTCTCTAATAAAAGTGATTTTGCTGCAAATGTAGATCTCGCCACCGCAATCGCACCTGCCGGTGATCGACTGGCGGCAAACGCATCGTTTAAAGCTGTCAATACTCCAAATCAAAAAAGTATCTCTGAAGTTAGTGACTTTCTGAAAATTGACACTACCCAATGCGTCAAAACCTTACTTGTAGAAGGCGTTGAAGAAGATTCCGTTGTTGCACTCGTGCTGCGTGGCGACCACGAATTAAATACGGTTAAAGCTGAGAAACTGGATAACGTTGCCATACCGCTTACATTAGTGTCAGAAGAAAAAGTCAAAACTACCGCACGCTGTGAGCCAGGCTCAGTCGGGCCCATTGGCCTTGAAATCACTGTCATTGCTGACCGCAGTGCGGCTCATCTTGCTGACTTTGTTTGCGGCGCCAATGAAAACGACAAACACTTTACGGGCGTGAACTGGGGGCGTGACTTGCCAGAACCTCAAATCGCCGATCTACGTAATGTTGTGACAGGTGATCCCAGCCCCGATGGCCAAGGGCAACTTTCAATTGCACGCGGTATCGAAGTAGGTCATATATTCCAGCTAGGTGATAAATACAGCACCGCTATGAATGCCGCCTGTCTCAATGAAAATGGCAAAAAAGTTACCATGCAGATGGGCTGCTACGGTATTGGAGTGTCACGCATTGTCGCATCCGCTATCGAACAAAACAGTAATGAAGAAGGCATTATTTGGCCCAAAGCACTGGCTCCATTTCAAGTGGCTCTTGTTCCTATGAACATGCACAAATCGACACAAGTGCGTGAAACCACGCAAAAACTTTATGAAGCACTTCAAGCCGCCGATATTGATGTCATATTTGATGACCGCAAAGAGCGTGCCGGAATTATGTTTGCAGATATGGAGTTGATTGGTATCCCGCACCGATTAGTCATTAGTAACCGTGGTTTGGAAGCAGGCACCATCGAATATAAACATCGCAGTGATAGCGAAGCACAACATATCGCCATTGATCAGGTGATCTCATTTATGACCGATAAAATATAGAGCCAGATAAAAAAGGAACAATGAATGGATGCAGGAAGGGTTAACACATACAAAAGGCAAGTTTTCAGCTTTTTCATGTGCCTGTTTTTCACCCCTTTCAACCTGGTTTTTGCGACAACAACACCTCAAAATTCAGATGGATCGTTGCGTCAAGCATTGATCGAAGCAGTCAACAACACAGACAGTTTTCAAAACCGTTTTGATGCTGAAGTTTGGCTCACTGATTATTCTCATCGACTGAGAAACAGAATAACAGACGATAAAAAGCGTATCGAGTTTCTCAAGACCGTTCACCTTGAAGCCAAGCGCGCCAATCTGCCACCCGAAATGGTTTTAGCCGTGATCGCTGTAGAGAGTAATTTTGACCGCTGGGCGATCTCTTCCGTGGGCGCACGCGGCCTCATGCAAATCATGCCCTTCTGGCTCAAAGAGATTGGCCGCCCTGATGACAACCTCTTTCACCTGGATATTAATTTACGCTTTGGTTGTACAATTTTGCGCCACTACCTTGATATAGAAAAAGGAAACTATATTCGAGCATTAGGCCGCTACAATGGCAGCCTAGGAAGCCATAAATATCCTAATAAGGTTTTTGCTTCACTGCGCAAATACTGGTACAAAAGATAATTAAATTTTTTCGAGAAATGATTCACAACACCAAGCTAGAAAATACCTATAATACCCAAGCAGATTTTCATATAACAAAAACAGGATTTTATAAAAATGTTTCCAAAAAAAATCAAGCCCATCATCACTGGAACGCTGTGCGCTTCTGTCATTATTTTGGCAGGCTGCTCAACAATCAACCCGTATACAGGTGAAAAACAGACTGCAAAATCCACCACAGGTGCGCTGATCGGTGCAACAGCGGGTGCCCTATTAGGTTATGCAACGGCGGATAAAGAAAAACGTAAAGAAAGAGCGCTGAAAGGTGCTGGAATCGGAGCCATTACAGGGGGGGGCGTGGGCTATTACATGGATGTTCAGGAAGCAAAGTTAAAAGAAAAACTTGCAGGCAGCGGTGTAAGCGTCACTCGTAATGGAGACGATATCATGCTGAACATGCCAAGTAATATTACCTTTGCATCTGGCAGCGCCAGTTTAAGCCCAGAGTTTTACAGCGCTCTTGATGGCGTTGTAATGGTACTGAATGAATACGAATCGACCCTCGTCACCGTTGAAGGTCATACAGACAACACGGGGTCAGATGATTTCAACCTTCATCTCTCAGAAAAACGAGCCGTGGCCGTGGCCGAATATTTACGTAACAAAGGCATTGTTGAAGAACGATTAGCAGCCACTGGTTCTGGTGAATCAAAACCCGTTACCGACAACAATACCGAAGCCACACGCGCTCAAAACCGTCGAGTTGAAGTCTCAATCTCACCCATTACAGAATAAAAATCCAAACCAATTCGAAGTAAAAAAGGTGATGCTCAATCGAGCATCACCTTTTTTTATCTCTCTCACAAACGCTCTGTGACTGAATTCACGACATTTTATTAAATTGCTGTCTACACTTGGGCTATTAAACGCTTTCCAATAATAGAACAAACAAGAGCAAGCTTATGAGCAATATTAAAAGCTCCGCCAAAAAATTCACAACAGCACTCATACTCACGACATGCTTGATGACATTACTGATCACCTCAGTACAAGCAGCCCCCCGAGAACAGGCCAAGCGCCTGCATGATCGACTGACGGGCATTCCTCCCACGGCTGCCGTACTCAATGAAATGGAGACAAAAATCAGTGAAGGCAATGTGAAGGAAGCCGCTGATATTGCTGTAAAAAATAGCGCATTTTATAACGTAACACTTAAAAATTTCGTCACGCCCTGGACTAATGAGGCACAAACAATATTCGCCCCCCTTAATGACTACACCGCCACAGTCATCGGAATGGTGCGAGATGATGTCCCTTTCAACCAATTACTCTCTGCCGATATTCTATATATAGGAAAGCCAGATTTAGGGCTTCCCGCCTATTCAGTTAGCAATAACGAGCATTACAAAGCTTTAGAAGACCAAGGCATTGATCTTAAAGAAAATTTGATTCGTGCTGCTCAATCAAGCACAACGGGGCTGCCCGAAGAAGGCACTGCCGGTATCATGACAACACGCGCCGCAGCCCAAGCTTTTTTTATTGATGGCACCAACCGCGCCATGTTTCGCTTCACTCTGCTCAATCACCTCTGTACCGATCTGGAACAGATTAAAGATAACACCCGAGCAAGTGACCGCGTTCGTCAGGATGTGAGCCGCAGCCCGGGTGGAGACAGTCGTATATTTATGAACTCCTGCCTGGGCTGTCATGCTGGAATGGAACCTTTGGCTCAAGCCTATGCTTATTATGATTTTCGTTACGATAATCAAAGCGATCCGGAAGGGCTCAATGGAAGCCTGGTCTATACACCTGGCGAAGTACAAAAAAAATACCTGATTAATTCCAGTAATTTTAAATACGGTTACGAAACGCTTGACGATCGCTGGGACAATTATTGGCGCAAAGGTCCTAATGCCTTTCTTGGCTGGGGTAGCGGCGAAGGCAAAGGCAAAGGTGCAAGCTCAATGGGGCAAGAGTTAGCCAATAGCGACGCATTTGCAAACTGTCAGGTCGAAAAAGTATTTAAAACCACCTGCTTTCGAGTGCCTAGCAATAACTCTGACTTTGATAAAGTTGCTGAAATGACTCAGGCCTTTAAAACTAATAATTATAACCTGAAGCAGGTGTTCATCGACTCTGCTATTTATTGTATGGGTGAATAAAATGAATAAATTATGGTTAACAACCCTACTCTTACCTCTTGCCGTTTTAACTGGCTGTGGAGGTGTTGACGTTGATGCTCTTCCTGATCAATACGCCGAAAACACAGCTATAATCACCTATAGCGGGACTCCAGCGGTCAATGAAGATGTTCGCGCATTTCAAACAAACTTATGGGAAAATATTCAAGGCAATAACCGTTGTGGGCAGTGTCATGTCGAAGGTGTACAGGCACCTGCCTTTGCTCATCAGGAAAATATTAATACGGCTTATAGAGAAGCACTTAAAGTGGTTAATCTCGAATCACCTGCGGATTCACTGCTCGTCACCAAAGTCGCAAATGGTCATCAGTGCTGGCTTAAGAGTGATAGCAATGATAGCGCTTATAGCACTTGCGCGACAATTATGACCGGCTGGATCGAAGACTGGGCAGGGGGTTCGAGCGGTGCAAGCAGTAAGCAAATTGAACTGAAAGCCCCTGCTATTAAAAATGTGGGAGCAAGCAAAAGCTTCCCCAGTGACCCCAGTAGTTTTTCAACCATTCACACTCTGCTTGTGGATCACTGCGCTGAATGTCATGTTGATTCAGCTAAAACGCCTCAAGCCCCATTTTTTTCAGACGGTGATATCAATACCGCTTATGAAGCTGTTACAAGCACACAAAAAATAGACCTTGATAACCCGGCAAACTCTAGGCTTGTTGTGCGATTACGCGATGAATTCCACAACTGCTGGAGTCAAGATTGTCAAGATGACGCAAACGAGCTCGAAGCTGCGATTACCGCTTTTTCTCAAGGTATTTCAGCCACACCCGTTGCAACTGAACTTGTCGTCAGCAAAGCACTTAATATTGGCAATGGCATTGTTGCCAGCGGTGGCAGCCGATATGAGAGAGATCTTATTGCACTCTATGAATTCAAAGCTGGCCAAGGCAATAATATCTACGATACCAGCGGTGTTGAGCCAGCGCTCAATTTAAAGCTGGAGGGTCAGGAAAACAGTGATTTTAAATGGGTTGGTGGCTGGGGCATCGAATTCATCACTCCTGAGAGCAAAGCACAAGGCTTAACCACACCCAGCAAAAAACTCAGCGATCAAATTCAAGCCACAGGCGAATACTCGATGGAAGCCTGGGTCACTCCTGCCAATGTGACTCAAGAAGGACCTGCGTCCATTATCAGTTACTCTGCCGGTGAAAACGCGCGTAATTTTTCACTTGGACAAGTTCTTTACCATTATAACTTCAATCATCGCAGCAGTACGACTGATGCCAATGGCGAGCCTGCACTCGTCACTAATGACGAAGATTTACAAGCGACGTTGCAACATGTTGTCGTCACATTTGACCCTGTCAATGGACGGCGTATTTACGTCAATGGTGTGTTTACTGATGACGCTGATGAAACCACCGCAGGAAATTTATCCGACTGGGATGACAGCTACGCCTTTGTGCTGGGCAATGAAGTCTCTAAAAACCGTCCTTGGCAAGGAAAATTACGACTGGTAGCCATTCACAATCGAGCACTGAATCAAACTCAGATCACTCAAAATTTTGAAGCGGGCGTAGGGCAAAAATTCTTTTTACTCTTCAATATAAGTGATCATATTGACTTGCCTGAGAGCTATGTGATGCTTGGAGTCAGTCAATTTGATAACTACAGCTACCTGTTTAACAACCCCACATTCGTCAATTTGAATGATGTTCAACCCGATAATATTCCACTCAAAGGGTTACGTATTGGTATTAATGGTAAAGAAGCCAAAATAGGCCAGGCGTATGCTCGTATGGATATCACACTCTCTTCATCAGAGTACACCATTAACGGCCAGCCGCTCGCTAAAATGGGCACCACCATTCCTCTTGAAAAAGGCGTTGATTCAGATGAGTTTTTTCTGACCTTTGAGCAACTCGGTACAAAAAACAATGTATTTACTGAACCTGCGCCATTACAGCCAGGACTTCCTCCTGTTATCACTCCAGCTCCCGCTGAAATCGGAATGCGCACTTTTGATGAAGTTAATGCAACGATGGCGACACTCACCACAGTGAGTCCGACCCAAAGTGATGTACAAGCGACATTTGAAACAATAAAACAACAACTGCCGTCTACAGAACTCGTGAATGGCTTTCTTTCTGCGCATCAAGTGGCTATTTCACAACTGGCCATTGAGTATTGCAATGTACTAATTGAAGACATTGACAAACGCAGTAGTTATTTTCCAGATTTTAATTTTACCGCACCCGTCACAACTGCTTTTACCTCACGTGACCCATTACTCAATCCACTACTCGATAAAATGATGGGAACGAATTTAAGCAGTCAGCCTGAACGACCAGAGGTAAAAGATGAGCTTAATAGTCTTATTAATCGCTTATTGAATACGCCTTGTGAGGATGACGCTTGCACCGAAGGTCGTACTCGAACGATCGCTAAAGCAACATGTGCCGCGGTATTGGGCAGCGCCACCACGTTAATACAATAGAAATAGAAGCAGAGGAAAACGGCCATGATTCGCTTTAAATATAAAAATTTTAAAAATATAAAAAACCCCGATGCTCCGCTTCATTTACCAGAGCATGGTCGCCCAATCAATCGGCGCGATTTTCTCGGACGCGGCCTTGCCCTTGGAACAGGTGCCGTCATGGGTTCATCCATTCTCAGCCTGTTCGCTCAACCTGCACATGCCGCTCTTTCTGCTGATTTGAATGCACTGAGAGATAGTTGTGGAATCACTGTTCAGGGCGCTGGAAAAATCCCGTTTATCGGCTTTGATCTGGCCGGTGGTGCCAGCATAGGTGGCTCTAATGTGTTGGTCGGAAAACAAGGTGGGCAACTTGATTTTCTCACCACTGCCGGTTATAGCAAAATGGGCATTCCAGGCGATATGCTCCCGCCACAAATTGATGTTGATGCAGATGTGATTGGTTCTAATTTCATTAATACTGACCTTGGACTTGCCTTCCATTCAAAAAGTCAATTTTTACGTGGTATTTTAGAAAAAACATCAACTGCCACCCGAGAGAAAATTAATGGTGCGGTGATCCCTGCACGCTCTGAAAATGATACCGGTAATAATCCACACAATCCGATGTATGCCATCAATAAAGCTGGAGCTGACGGTGAACTGCTGACACTCATCGGCTCACGAAGTACCGACTCTGGTGGTAATTCTGTTGCTCCAGATTCAATGATCGATCTTGGCAAACGCCCCACCAAAGTAGATCGACCCAGCGATGTGACCGGGCTGGTCGATACTGGAAAGCTGGTGGGTTTACTCAACCAGGAAGATGCTGTTGCCGTCATGGAATCCATTCAGCGCATCAGTGCAATGAAAACAGGAAAAGTCACCACAGATGAGATCGTCAAAGACCTAATGAAATGTGGCTACGTTAAAAGTGCTGACCTGGTGGATCGCTATGGTGACCCTACAGCACTAAACCCCAGCCTTGATGCTAATATTGTGGGTGCCCAATCAATCTTCACACAGGCGGATTATGATGGCGACCGTGAATTCAGGAAAACAGCCTCCGTCATGAAACTGGTCATGAACGGCTATGCCGGTGCTGGCACAATCACCATAGGAGGTTATGACTACCACACAGGTGATCGCGCCGTCGGTGAAATTCGTGACTTACGTGCGGGACGCTGCATGGGAGCTTGCCTAGAGTATGCGGCTCGCCTTGGAGTGCCGTTGATGCTTTATGTATTCAGTGATGGCTCTGTTTCCAGTAACGGCTCTATTGATACTTCAGATGATGGCCAAGGCAAAGGCGTATGGACAACTGACAGTTCATCGACTGCGGCTTCATTTTTTCTTGTGTACAACCCCAATGGCCGCCCCCAGCTGCTTGGCAATACACAACAGATCGGATTTTTCCGTGCCGATGGTTCAGTTGAAACATCTTCCAGCCCAGCGGCCAATAACGTCAACCTGCTGGTAGAAACCGTTGCCCTTAACTACATGGCCTTACACGGTGAAGTTGGTCAGTTTTCTTCCAAGTTTATGGGACATGGCTTGGGAAATTCAGCCATGCTGGATAGCCTGACCGCTTTTCAACCCATTGTGAATGGGACGATCGGGGGTTGAAATGAATATTAAGCCAATCCGTAATATTGAAGATTTACAAAAGGCCTTTCAAAATTTTGAGGGGATTTTTAATGGTAATCAACAATTTCAACATCATGCGCATTTCCATTGCACCTCTGTGTCAGGCTAATAGTTACCTGATTGAGAAGTGCAGCTACTGACCGCCCCGAACCAAGCGTATGAAAAATCTACTATCTTTTTTTGCTGTAATAATTCCACCGTATTGAAATAGAACAACCCAGGCAGCAGACGGATCACTCGCTGAGGTGGTTGATGTCCAATATCTTGCATCAGCGTAAAAGGATCTAGACGGAAAAAGGTAAAGTTTTTCATTGCTTGATGGGGCAACGCAACTGTTTTCTATAATCGTTTCTAACTCTTTTTTATTAGGAAGACGCCAGTCACTATAACCATCCCCACTATTAGCATTGACTGCTTTTACATGCTGAAGCGCCTCCTGCCAAGTAAAAAATGAGTCACCTCTCACACCTTCAGAACACGTCTCTCCTGACTGCCCTTCTGTACATTTACGCCATATCAAACCTGTTCGTTTATCCGTGACCAACCCATTTTCGTGGTCATCAAATGCACTTTCAGGGGCAGTTTCAGGAATGTCATCCTGACAAACAGCGGCAAACACACTCGAGCAAAAAGCCAATAATACAAACAGAGAAATTAATTGAATCTTTTTCATTTGATCACCAAAATATTATTGCACGGAATGGACTAAGCGTACTGCGGCTGCCTGACTCCATGATACACCGTCAACAAAGCCTTCATTAAAATTAACTCCCCAAGAATAAAGGTCCCAACCACTACCAGGAATACCTGCACTGGGTTGACGTGCCCAATAAAAATCAGAAGCTGTATTTGGAAACCAGTCGACATCAATTGCGGGAGCAATTTGCTCACTATTTATAAGCGACACCAACTCTCGCTTCATTGGTAACCGCCACTGGTTCAAACCACAAAGCCCTGCTGAATTCACACGAATGATATAAGCTTCAGTATTGCAATATGAGTTTTTTGAGTCACTACTGTAATTATTACACTCTTTAAACCTGTCTTCATAGCCTCTTGATGCATCATCATCTTTCCACCAGGAAAAACGCTCACCTTTATCATGAGGTCCGCCGTCATTTGTTTTCGACTCCCAGATCAGGTTAGTGACATTATCTCGAACGCAACTCCACTCCAGTGCGGAAGCAGGTAGATCATCACCATTGCTATCAATTTTGGTAAAGCTGAACCCTGCGTGGCCATCTTCATTGTATGAGGCCACAACATCACGACCAAAACTGGCATCCTGGCCGGAGAAGTCCAGCGGCTCTTCGCTCACTTCACTATTTTCATTAAAGAATTTGGTAACACCCGTATCATTTAATCGCAAACTATAACTTTGTGAAACAGGCCGCCACTGAAAAGTCACTTCATCGACCTGAACATTATTATCATTCATATCCAAAACCCATAATTCCAGAGTAATAGAGTCACTGGTTGCATCGTAATAAGCCGAAGGGTTAATTGTTGTCGCCCAAGAAGCACTGTTTCCAGTGCAATCATTGCTACACAATATGACTTTTTTATCTGATGATTTAAAATTTATACTGACTTTTTTTAAGCCATCGGTATCCATCGCGTTCGCAGCTATCTCAATATCACCCTCATGATTTCCATCTGCGATCGGTTGAGTAATGCCCCCTGTTGCTAAAATATCTGTCGCAGGTATCACATCAATCTCAAAAGCTTTTAAAACTTCATTTTCGGTGGATAGTACTTTGGCAGATTTTAGTCCTGCTTTCGATATAGTGCAGCGAAATTTCTGTTGTCCCTCACCTCCATCCACCAACAAAATGGCCGAAGAACAATCTTCAATTTCCAGACGAATCTGCTCGGTTAAGAACTGACCAGTTACTGTGAAATCAACTTCTGTATTCACTGTCACAGAGAGTGGCTCAAGTCGAGTCACCACAGGCACAGGCGGTTCATCATCATTCAAAATAGTGACTGTTACCTCAGCCTGCTCCAAAACCACAGTATTTGTATCACTCAGCTGAATATAGAAATTTTCATCATTTTCAACAGCAGAATCTCCAATGATAGAAATCGAAATAGATGTGCGAGTATTACCTGCTGAAAATGTGATTTCACCATCGCTAACTGGCAAATAATCATCCTCTGTAGCACTATCCATTACAGTTTTATAACTGACTGTGATTGCTTGCATTGCAGCTCGATTCAACGTGACATCAAATTCAAAAGGGGTTGTAACGCCTTCGTCACCTTCAGGTTTAGATAAACTATTAATCTTTAGCTGGGGGATAACTGTCGTTTCGAATTGCTTTGGACTTTCTCCGCCACTATTAACTGCACTCACGGCATATTCATAAAGATGAGAGTTTACAAGTGAATGTTCATAAGTGATTGCTGTCAAACCCGATTCGACTTCCAGCCAGGAAGATGAAGGCTCACTAATTAAGCGATGATAAAGTGTGTAAGTCACATCGGGCTGTGCACTCCAGCTCAGTAAATTAATACCCGATTGAGCTTCTGTTTTTAGCATTTCAGGCGCAGCGGCTGAAACAATCACTTTTTCATTGGTTGGCTGCGGGTCGGGATCTGTTGACCCAGAACCACAGGCACTTAATAATCCTATAAAAAAAACGATGCATCCTCGCTTAATAACATATAACAACATCAAGCAATCCTCAAACTGTAAATTTATAAAAATAACTATCTTTAATTCACGATGGCTTCAATATGCAGAGCCACCATCTGAATACTTGTTTGACCACGAAATCGGTTGATATCCAAACGATATGCTAAACGTGCCTCGGTAGCACCCACAGGCAATACGCTATCATCCGTATTAAAAGCAATGGCATCTAGTAACTTTTCATTGGCTCCTGGCACTTTAAGCAGAAGCTTCAAATGCTTTTCACCCACAACTCGCCGGCTCACTAATTGAAATACGCCATCAAACACCGGCTCGGGAAATCCTTGCCCCCATGGGCTGGCACTGCGTAGAGTTTCAGCTAACTGCATATCCATATCATACTCCTGCAACTCGCCATCACTCCAGATGATGCTTTTAAGGTCTTCACCTTTTAGCTGTCTGCGCACTTGGTAATCAAATTCATCACGGAACAGCTCAAATCCATCAGCATCCATCGTCAGACCTGCCGCCATTGCATGTCCACCGAACTTTTTAATTAAACCGGGATGAGCTGCATCAATGTGAGCAATCACATCTCGAACTTGCAACCCTGATATAGAGCGAGCAGAGCCTTTGATCTCACCAGGTTGACCCGGTGCAAAAACAATAACAGGACGATGATGCAGCTCCTTAATACGCGATGCGATCACACCAACAATGCCTTGGTGCCATTTTTTATTGTACAAGGCAATACCGAAGGGCAGCTCATTGCTTTCGTCATTGAGCTGTAAGTCATCCAGATCACGCAATGCATCAATGCGCATTTCAGCTTCGATTTTGCGCCGTTCCAAATTCATTGTATTTAGACGACCAGCTATTTCATTCGCTTCATCCGCTTGATCGCAAAGCAGGCACTCAATGCCCAGCGACATATCATTCAAACGTCCAGCTGCATTCAGTCTGGGAGCAACAGCATAGCCCATATCAGAGGCTACCACCTGCTCAAAACGGCGGCCACTCACTTCAAGTAATGCATAGATCCCCGCCGAGCCTGTACCACTGCGCATTCTGGCTAACCCTTGAGCAACCAATATGCGATTATTATGGTCAAGCGACACCATATCGGCGACTGTTCCAAGTGCGACTAGATCCAGTAACTGCCCCAGGTTAGGCGCTGTAATATTTTGTTTTTTAAACCAACCTTGATGACGAAGGTGTGAACGAAAAGCGAGCATCACATAAAAAATAACCCCAACACCCGCCAAATTTTTACTTGGAAACTCATCCCCAATTTGATTGGGATTAACTATAGCATCAGCATCAGGCAGCGTATCACCTTGAATATGGTGATCAGTAATTAAGACTCTTATCCCTTTACCCTTGGCAAATGAAGTACCAGAAATACTGCTGATTCCATTGTCTACAGTAATAATGAGATCAGTGGGCGGTATACCATCGGCGCTGATTAATTCGGGTGTTAATCCATAACCCGTGTCAAAGCGCCTGGGAACAACATAATTCACATGCTGGAATCCCAACATACGTAAAGCACGTACGGCAACAGCGCAACTCGTAGCGCCATCAGTATCAAAATCAGCAACAACCAGAATACGCCACTGAGCCTGTAACGCCTGCTGCAATAAAGTGACAGCGGCCTCTATACCTTTTAACGAATCAAAAGGTAATAACAGCTTCAGTTTATTCTCTAAAGCCTGTGATGACTCAAGATCACGTGACGCATAAACCCGTGCCAAAACTGGATGAATACCATCAGGTAAAGCATGGGCGCTCTCGATTGGCTTACGCCGAGAAATAACCTTCATGAAAATAAACTATTAGAATCAGAAACGGCCATGTTGACGGTTAATATAGTTATTAAGCTCTACATGCTGCGTGTTCATACGGCGTAAAATAGTATGTACTGATCGTACAATCGCGCGCATCACCTGATAAACCAAAGTACCATTACTATCCAGAAGAGCTTCGAGCTTTGAGCGATCCAGACTGAATACTTCAGACTCACCAAGCGAAACAAGTGATGCTGAGTGCTCTGCGCCATCAACAAATCCCATTGCTCCAGCCAAGTCACCCACTTTAAGTATATGCAGTGTAAGCTTTTCATCTCCTGAGCTATTTTTGGTAACCGCTAACTTACCTTTGATAACAACATGCAGGGAGTTATCTTTTTCACCTTCTCGAATCAAACTTTCATCATCTTTTAACTGGCGCACTTCTACGATATCAGCCAATACTCTGCATTGCTCATCAGTCAAGTCTTCAGCTAATGGAGATAAACGCACAATCTGTAAATTTTCTTTTGAACTCATAATATTACCTTAAAATACTCTAAAACAGACGACATCGCTTCACACATATTTTATATATGAAGCACATTTTGCAATCTGGTATTGATGATTATACCCCTACAATGATCAAAATCTCACTTCCACCATGCTTTTTCGGGTGATTTTTTATGCAATACATTGTGACAGCGATTGCAGACCCACAAACTAAATGAGACCCGATCATGACAACGGCCACAGAACTCCCCCTGAAATATTTTATCCATCGTTACCGGATTGGCATTTTTTTTGGGTATAAATATTTTATCATGACAATTATCACATGAAAGCCACTCTGTATGAGCCTTATGTGGAAAAAGTACATGAGGCATACCAGCAGTCTGCTCCATAATCACATCCATATCGAGCACAGTCAGCGCTTCACTCTCACTGTTATTTAAACTACTACGAGGGTCAATCAAGCCCTCCTCTAAAGCTTTCACCCAATTCACTTCACCCCGAGAATCTTTAGGAAAACTTTTTAGTGATTCATCTGGGTTCTGCAGTGTGCCGATTGCTGGATTTTCAGGGTCATGAATCCCATCTTTTGCCAGTGAGGTCAAAGGAGGGGGTAAATCCTCCTTTTTTGCCTGAGCAATACCAACCACTGCAACACAAAGCAGACTGAACAAGACAATCACACATGCAGTTTTTTTCCTTAAACTATTGTGATTTATTTGCATTCCATATGATCTCCATATGTTTTCGAAAATACTCCAAAAACAACAGTACTACTTACTGGTGTTAATTATCTTTTATAACCCGTCAATAGAATAAATGGACTGGGCGGAGCCATTTGTCTTGAATCAATATTAACAAACCCAACCTTACTCATAATATCCATCATCTCTGTTGTTGAATATGAAGAGCCACCGACTGTATTGATAACCTGGTTTACACCAATCAATGCGGCAAGTTCTGGGCCATTTTTTTCTGCATTCAAAAGCTGCTCCTGAATCATCATAACACCATCATTGTTCATTGAGTCATAACATTTTTTGAGCAGATTTTTTACATTTTCGGGGGACTCCTGATTGGTCATTGAAGAGAGCAGCATTGCATCGTTGCCTTCACCTAGAGAATCACTGTTGTAGTCGCCTGGCAGTAATTGAACACGATCTTGCATCTCATATTGATCTACAATTTTTTGTGCAATTTTCAGGTTTTGTGCTCGATCCATTGCAACAGCGTTCAGGCCATCATAACGTTTACAAAACATGATTGAAAAAGTGGATGGGCCACAGCCAACATCCATCAATTTTTTCTTGCCCGTCAGATCAACCATATTTGTTAGAACATCAGACTGTGATAAAGCTCGATTATGCATCCCCATCATATAGTCACGGGTCTCTTTGTCACTATAGGTCTGATGCATCAATGCAGAAGGCTTGCCGCTTTTGACGGTATCATAGAGGCCACCCCAAGCCTCATACCAGTTTTCGAACATATAGACGATACCGCCTTGGTAGAACTTGCTTGAACTGGCTAAAAAAGTCTGACTAAATTCGTTATTTTTAAAGACATCACCATCACGATCCAGAAAGTCAATCGAAACCAAAGCACTCAATAATGCCCCTAAACAACGACGATCTGAATCGGTTTCTTTTTGGAGCGTATCCAGATCTTTTGGCCCATTATCCAGCAGATTAAAAATATCAAGACGATTTGCGGCATGTAAAACACATGACTGCCAGTAGCCTGAAGCTACCTGCATCACTTTCATAGGGTCAAGCCCTTCAGGCACCCCCCAACTTTCACCACTGTTTTTTTTATCGTTACCCCACGACTCTGACATTTAAAAACCCCTCAACATATTTACACTCAACAATTACTCTAAAAAACGCAGTTGGATTATGGCGTTTTTTAGTACAGTTATCAAAATTGTCTGAAATATGAATCATGAACAGTCATTTGTCCAGACCATACATAAAAAAAGCCACTGTAAATAACAGTGGCTTTAAATTAAGTAACGCGTACAAAATAACTTCTACATCATAAAATCCCGCAAACAGGTTTTGACATACCGGACTGGCTTGTACTATTGATCGCTCTCAGGCTAAAGCATGCTTGATCACCTTCTCTCAGCCCAAGATCTTTCACTGAATCAAGAGTGACTGAAGGTGCTGATTTGTTAAACCCTTGACTGTTATTTTTCAGCACCCTAATTCTGGTTTTAGCTGTATTTTCTTGAGTCGTTCCAAAATAGACCTTATAGCCTTCTACACCACCTTGACTGGGCTTCCATTTGAGATTAACTTTTTTAGAAGCCACCATGCCATCTCGGTTCAATACTTCTATTTCGAAAATATTTGCCCAACCCGTATTATCACTGGCTGAATTCAAGGTCACTTTGACGTATCGACCAATCTCAGAATTGAATGATTTGCTTGTCCATTGAGTTGCTGATGATTGAGCGCTCCGAACGACTCGTTTCCACTTTTTATTATCTTTTGATATAGAAATGTCATAGTCATATATACGACCTTGATCATATTTAAAAAAAGCGATGCGCAGAGCATTTATTTTCCGCTCTGCTCCAAGGTCAAGTTTAATCCATTCAAAATCATTTACATTAGATGAAATACCTTTTTGGCTCCAGCGGGAATTTTTATTCAAACTACCATCTATCACATTTGACGCACGATAAGACTCTCCATTGCTGAGCTTTTGAAATCCAGAAGCTGTCGCTGAAACAACGTTCAAAACACCCACTGGGTACATAGCTTGCGATGACTTTTGAGACTTAGAGGGGTTCAGTGATGTCGCAGGACGCTCTGTCACAACCGCCTGAGGCGCTCTGACTTTAATGGAAACCGTTTTTTGGCTTGTTTGCCCTCTTCCATTATCACACACCAAACTAAATTGAGTGTCACTGTTTAGCGGTCCTACACGCATATTACCCGCTGCAACTACGGCCAGACCAGCAACTTGACAATTTTTTTGAGTTGAAACCCACATCAAATTACTATATCCCCCAGACTTAATTTCTACTGGATATGCCATGAGTTCCATTTTGATAGGTAAGGTGGCGACGGCTGCTCGTATCGCATCATTGATCAGTCGATGTTGTTCTGAGCTATTGTAAACAGCGCTGTTGGCTGTAGCAAAAGCAGCCAATTGACTGATAAGTTCCTCACGATCTTCTTCTGATATCATTTCACCTGCAACCAGAGTTTCAAGTAATTCAGCTATTTTTTTAATCTCTTCATTATTTGGGTCGACAAGTAGTGCTGCTTTTACCGCAGCTTTAGCCTGTATTAATACTTCAATAGTAGGCGCAACATCGGCAATAGTATCGGTCGCAGTAGGCACAAAGCGTTTAATGGCTTCATCCAGAGTTTCGGCGTATAGAGCCGTGCTAAAGAGCAATAACGAAATGGCAGCAATATTTCTTAACATAATTTTCCCCTTTATTTACAGCGACGAAGCCATGACATCAACACTGGCAACTTTAAGTGTTTGACTGAGTGTTTCAATCAACACCTGAGCTGAAAGCACATTAGCTGTGGCGGCTGCAATTTCATCAGAAGCTCTCTCTCCCTGACGACCATCAAGCACTCCATCTGCTAAATCAGCGGACAATACCGAGACCAGACGATCTTTCGTCCAACGCTCCCCTTCTGCCGATAATGTGGCGTGTGTGCGACGCAACCATTCACCCATGGCGACACTGGATTTTACATAGGAGGCCACATTAGTTTCAGTCAGCTCTGATGTTACAACATCAGGCATAACAGCCGTATCCAACCCAAAGTTCACTGAATTAGTAATCTGTAATTTGGCCAATTTGATATTACGTAAATTTAACCCGCCCCCCATAACTTCAGCACTCTTGGTAATCAGTGTAGTGAATGAATTGATATTAGCGGTTGTTTGAGATGCGTTTTCAACGATTGAAACCATTTCAAACCCTGGGGTTTGATTCGTCACGGTATCTGTTCCGCCATTGACATGTACTGTCAGAGGGTAGGAGGTTCCGCCGGGAATATTAGCTGTGTAATGAGCGTTGTTGTTACTCACGGTTGAAACAATCGTCTCACCCAGCGCATCTTTTATTATGATTTCAGCTTCAATCACAGGAGCATCACCCACTGCACCGCTCAACTCCAGATTTCTATCATTGTTCGCAAGAGCGGCATGAAGTTCACCTGAAAAAGCATTCGCCATCTCAAGTATTTCTGCATCACAAGCAGCAAGTGTTGTTGATAGTGCGATAATAGAAAATAGCTTTGGGGTCGATCTAATCACTTGACTCAACATTAAAATGCCTCATTTCTAAAATATGTCCTGACTTCAAACTCAATCTTCTCACTTTTCAAGTCAACTTACTGAGGCAGAGATAACCCTTACCTTGTGACATCAATCACAAATCTGCATGCCGAAGTGAAATATAAAAATATTTGAAAGGCAAGAACCACTGCATGGTATACATTTAATACGCTCTAATTTCAAGTTATTAAGCACATATTTTTCGCTTATTTATTAATGCTTAACCTTTATCCAATAGTCACTCAATTGAAAAGATGGGCTATGTTTTTGAATATGACATTGAGCACATACCTCTTCTTTTGACCAACGACTATTTTCAAGCGGAGTTACACCTTGCGACTTGGCATGTGCCGCACCCGCACCATGACAAGATTCGCACTGGACATTTTTTAAATTCTTTGTCAGATGACTGGCAATAAAACCGCCCGATTTGCGATAACCCACAACATGGCAACTGATACATGCCGGATCAAATGATTTGTTAACATTGGATAGACTACGATATGCTTTCGAATGCCGACTCTTTTTCCAGAAATCATACGCAGACTGATGGCATGTCTTACATACCTTGGCACCGACATAAGGACTCTCACCCTGTTGCTGAGCTTGGCTGACTTCAACCTCTTTTTGGTAGTTTTTTTCAATTTTTTGATTATATTCGGAATACCAACCACTCAATCTCGTTGCATCTTCAACTGTTTGTGGCATTGCAATCACATCATGTGAAAATTCAGCAATATTTCCCTCAGCTCCGAATATAACTTTCAAACGCCCCAAGCGCATCCCTCTCGAACCTGGAGTTAAAACCAACGTGCTCCCTGCCCAACGAGGCTCTCCATACTCTTCATAGGCCGCTTGAGCAATCAAAATATCAATCCACTGCATAGGCAACTGCAATTTCGCTGCATCTAAAGTCAATGTAGTCGTAACGATCGTTGTCTCTTTTAACTTTTTAGCCTGCTTTAGTTTTTGCTCCAATAAAACTATAGAATCATTAACGACTTCCTGCTGATCGCTCATACTTTGAAAGGGGGATTGTTTGGGATCCAGCCATGAAAAAAAGCTGAGCGTAGCTGATTTACGCTGAATTTTTTGTACCGATGAAAAAAACTTACCCTGCCAGTTACTCACCACCCATGGCAAATTAACCGTCAAAAATTCTTTGCCGTAAGCTAAGTCCTGCCATTGAAATCCTATGGCATCATAATTTAGCTGACTAAAACCTTTAAGAATATACTCCGCAGTTAATTTATCATGCTCTGCAGGACGATTACTCAGTAAACCACCCGCTGAAATAACCACAAGCTCTTTATTCTCTTTACGAAATTGATCCAGCACCGTTGCTCGACGCAATATTCCACCGAAATCCCCTTCGAGACTGCAACCACACGGCTCAAGCTCGCCATCAAGATTGCCTGAATAAATAAGCGTTAATTGGCGAGGCTCAAGTAGTTTGGGTCGATCCAAAAAGCTACAAGAAATCAGCAGCGAAGAGAGCATTAACAAGCAGAGAGTTTTCATTATTCAGTGCGACCCGAAAAAGATAAAAACCGGAGTGTATCAGTAGATGGGGATCGAAAGAAATGGTGGCTATGCCGAGATTCGAACTTGGGACCCCATCATTATGAGTGATGTGCTCTAACCAGCTGAGCTACATAGCCACGAAGAAGCGAGAAGATACAGGATGTTCAGGGTAAAATGCAAGCCCTGTACTTCAAGTTTTATACATTAAATCGAAAGTGCATCACATCGCCATCCTGAATGATGTACTCCTTACCTTCCAGACGCCATTTTCCGGCCTCTTTTGCACCCGCTTCACCTTGGCCTGCGATATAATCATCAAAAGCAATGACTTCTGCACGGATAAAGCCTTTTTCAAAATCAGTATGAATAACACCCGCACCCTGCGGTGCCGTTGCGCCAACTCTCACTGTCCACGCACGCACCTCTTTGGGACCCGCTGTGAAATAAGTTTGCAAACCGAGCAAACCATGCCCTGCACGAATCACACGATTCAAGCCAGGTTCACTCAAGCCTAGATCGACCAGAAACTCTTCTTTTTCCTCGTCATTCAGCTCAACAATTTCTGACTCAATTGAAGCACAAATAGGAACAACAACGGAACCCTCTTCTCTCGCTAATGTTTGAACCAGCTCTAGATAAGGATTGTTGTCAAAACCATCCTCTGCAACATTTGCAATATACATTGTTGGCTTTGTCGTCAATAACTGGTACTCCGCGAGAATTAACCACTCACCTTCTTCCAGCTCCATCGTGCGTACAAATTTACCTTCATCCAAGTGAGCCTGTACTTTTTCAAAAAGCGCTTTCAGAGCCAACGCTTGTTTATCACCACTTTTTGAGTTCTTTTGAGCACGCACCAAAACTTTACTAATTGACTCAAGATCGGCTAACGCAAGCTCGGTATTGATCACTTCAATATCATCTAAGGGTGAGACTTTCCCCGAGACATGAATTACATCATCATCTTCAAAGCAACGAACTACATGAGCGATTGCTTGAGTTTCACGAATATTTGCTAAAAATTTATTACCCAGACCTTCGCCTTTAGAAGCACCAGCCACCAAACCCGCAATATCAACAAATTCCATTGTCGCAGGTAACACACGCTCGGGTTTTACAATGCCCGCCAATGCATCCATACGTGAATCAGGCATTGGTACCACGCCCAAATTAGGCTCAATGGTACAGAAAGGGTAGTTTTCTGCTTGAATTCCCGCTTGAGTTAATGCATTAAACAGGGTCGATTTACCCACATTTGGCAAACCCACTATCCCACATTTAAACCCCATAATTCCCCCATTGAAGCCTATTTTAGTTTTGGTTTATGCAACTGATTCATCGCTTTTTGCAAGCCATCTTTTATCAACAGAGGCAATATATCACAAGCATAAAAAATTGCTTCATCAAATATTTGTTGATCTTGTGTGTTTGGACGACCCAGCACATAATTGGTCACTTGTTCTTTACGCCCAGGATGACCAATCCCCATTCGTATCCGTAAAAATTCTTTCGAACTAAAAGCCGCCGCAATATCTCGCAGACCATTATGACCGCCATGACCGCCCCCTTTTTTCAAACGAACCTCTCCTGGCGGCAGATCCAGCTCATCATGCACAACTAAAATACGCTCTAAAGGGATTTTATAAAAGCAGGAGAGCGCCAAAACTGACTGGCCACTTCGATTCATAAATGTTGCAGGCTTAAGCAGCCAGATGGTACGACCACCCACAGAAATTTTACACACAGAGCCGAAGAATTTTTTTTCAGACTTAAAGTCGACGTAATGTAAGTGCGCCAGTGCATCAACACACCAAAAACCAATGTTGTGGCGCGTTTTTTCATAGTCTGAGCCCGGATTTCCAAGCCCGACAATCAGGTCAATATCCAAAATAAACCCAAAATTTATACACAAAAGAAAACGGCGGGAAACTTTTCAGTTGCCCGCCGTCACACAAAACAGTGTATTTACTTCTTTTCTTCGCTGTCAGAATCATCAGACTCTGCCGCAGGTTCTGCCGGTGTTTCATCTTCTTCGTCGTTTAATACACCACGCGCTTTATGAATCGCTACAACGGACTGATCATGGCTCTCACCACGTACCAGTTCAGTCAATTCGACACCCTTTGGCAATTTGATATCAGACAGATGCAGTGATGAGTCAATGTCAAGATCTGCAATATCCAACTCTAAATACTCAGGCAAATTCTTAGGTAAGCAAGTCACTTCAACGTCAACAGATAAACGAGAAACCGTGCCACCCGCTTTAACACCAATAGCGCTTTCTTCATTCAACAAGTGTAAAGGTATATGCATATGCAGTTTTTTCTTTGTATCAATGCGTAGCAAGTCCATATGCAGTAAAACCTGTTTAAAAGGATGGCGCTGCAATGCTTTCACTACAACTTTTTCTTTTTTCCCATCCACATCAAGCGCGATGACATTAGAGTAAAAAGTCTCTTCGTTAGACATATGCCAAACTTTATCATGATCAAAGGTAAGCGAGACAGGCTCCTGACCCGCACCGTAAACTACACCGGGGAATGCACCGGCATGACGCAAACGTCTAGCGGTTCCAGTCCCTGTACCTTCACGAAGCTCAGCGTTAAGTACAAAATTTTCGCTCATTACTTTATCTCCAAAAATATAACGATCTTAATCCAAATAGAGTGAACTGACCGACTCTTCCGCACTGATTCGGCGAATGGCTTCAGCCAACATGGCGGCAATACTCAATTGACGAATTTTGCCACAAGCTGCCGCCTCAGCACTTAATGGAATAGTGTCACACACAACCAGCTCATCCAATTGAGAGCGACTGATGTTATCCACTGCCGACCCAGATAATACAGGGTGAGTACAATATGCTTTCACCTTTGCAGCGCCTTCAGATTTCAGCGCATCAGCCGCCAAGCATAACGTACCTGCGGTATCAACCAAATCATCAATTAATATACAGACCCGACCTTTCACATCACCAATAATATTCATTATTTTGGCTTCATTGCTACGAGGGCGACGCTTATCAATGATTGCCAAGTCAGCATCATCCACCAGCTTTGCCACAGCACGTGCACGCACAACGCCGCCCACATCAGGTGAAACAATCATCAACGCAGAGCCCTTTTCACGCCAAATATCGCCCACCAATATAGGCGATGCGTAGATATTATCAACAGGGATATCATAAAACCCCTGTATTTGATCAGAGTGCAGATCAATGGTTAATACTCGATCAACCCCGACTCCCACCAACATATTCGCAACAACTTTAGCTGAAATTGGAACTCGCACAGAACGAGGGCGACGATCCTGACGCGAATAGCCCATGTAAGGGGTAACCGCAGTAATACGCCTTGCTGAAGCGCGACGCAACGCATCAACCATGACCATCAATTCCATCAGATTATCATTGGTCGGCGCACAAGTGGATTGTACGACAAATACGTCCCGCCCCCTGACATTCTCCAAAAGTTCCGCTTTGATTTCACCATCACTGAAGCGTTCAATAGAAGCCAGGCCCAAGGGAATACCAAGATAATCAGCAATATCACTTGCCAGTTCTGGCACAGCATTACCAGAAAAAACCATCATATTATTTTCAGACATCGCCCGCTCCAGAAAGCTGACAAAGCATTTGGGCGCTCATATCGGGTATCAACATAACGTGGCCTGAGGGCATAAGTTCTAAACTAAAATTCAATATAAAACAAAAAAGGGCACCGATTTAAAGGTGCCCTGAAAACTGGCTGGGGTACCAGGATTCGAACCTGGGAATGCAAGGATCAAAACCTTGTGCCTTACCGCTTGGCGATACCCCAATAACTTTGAAGCTATCCATATGATGTAACTACATCAGCTCACCCCTGAATAGTTCCCATTTATAGCCTCTATCAACGGAGATTTATTTCTCCCTCTTCCCACAAACCCTTTCCATTTATCAGGGAGCAGATTTAATACGCGACAAGCTTCATTTTCACTATTAAACGCTGCAAATATGCAGGCACCGGTTCCACTCATACGAGCGTTTGAAAACTGATTCAACCAATCCAGTGCAACAGCAACTTCAGGGTAACGCTCGAAAACAACCGTTTCACACACATTTACCCCTTCACCAGCGAAGAAGTGCCGCATTGTGATCGGATTTGAATCTCTTGTCAATTGCGAAGATGAAAAAATTTCAGCTGTCGAAATTTGACAATCAGGCGCCACAACAAGGAACCAAGGTTCAGCCAATTCGATCGGCTGAAGGTTTTCCCCAACCCCTTCAGCCCACGCGGCTGCGCCATGCACAAACACTGGAACATCTGCCCCCAACTGCAAACCTAACGTAGCAAGCTCATCTTTTGGTAAACCCAAGCCCCACAAGTAGTTGAGTGCGATTAAAGTCGTCGCGGCATCAGAGCTCCCCCCCCCCAAACCACCCCCTATGGGTAATTTTTTATCAATACTGATATTCACGCCACAATGATCACACTCGGCTTTCGCTTTTAATAAACGCGCAGCACGAACCATCAGGTTATTCTCTGCCGATACTCCGGGCAACGGTGTAATACAACGAATCTCACCATTTTTTGTTATATCAAAATGAATCAAGTCACAATAATCAATAAACTGAAAAACTGTTTGAAGTAGATGGTAGCCATCTTCCCGGCGGCCCGTAATATGCAAAAAAAGATTGATTTTAGCAGGAGCTGGCCAAGACTCGGGCGTGTGATTCATTAATTAATCTTCCAGCGATTGATCACCATACGTACTTCATAAGGCTTGCGGCTCAAGTATATTTTACTGGGAAGATCAACATGATTCACAGTCGAATAACGCTTGAATACGATATCCCACCCCCCCTGTTTAAGACTTTTCAAACGCCCCTTTTCATCCATTTGGTAGCTAGCATCGCCCCCGGGAGCAAAGGCACCTTTCACCCAATAGCGAAAATGATCGACTGGTATTTGCCACCCTATACCCTGAGCAATCAACTCACCAATATTTTTTACCTGAATTGTTTTTTGTTTTGGCAGGTCAACAGAGACTCCTTGCTCATCTCCCCAAGCGTGCATCACTTGCCGACCCAGTGGCCCTGATAAGCGCAGATCAAATCTGTTTTGATGCTGATGCCATAACAAGGAAGCACTCCCATTTTGCTTTCCACCTTTTATTGCAATACGCCCATTAAATTCCCACAATCCCAGCAATGCCAATTGCTTTTGATGCATCAAGCCAAGAGACTCATTATCAACATCTAAATGCGGCGCAGGCGGCATAACAGTGCAACCACCCAAGAAAAGTACGACAAACAAAAATAGAATATTCAAAACAAAATTATTGCGCAGAAAAGCGCTCAACAACTCCTAATAAAGCTTTATGTCCAGGTGCATCTTTTAGTGCCCGATCCCAAATATCTTTTGCCCCTTCATAATCACCGATCACCCATAACACTTCACCTAAGTGTGCCGCGACCTCAGCATCTTTTCCTAAATTGTAGGCACGATTCAAATACTCAATAGCCTTGGCATATTCACCTCGACGATAATATAACCACCCCACACTATCAATAATATAATAACTTTGCGGATCCAGCGCTAAAGCCCGTAACAAATATCCTTCCGCTTTATCAATATCTCCACCGTGCTCCACCAAAGCATAACCCAGCGCATTCAATGCATTTGTACTTTTTGGATCGGAAGCAATTATTGCCTCCAAATCCTGCTTCATCTGCTCGTTATGTCCAATCGCTTCCGCCACCATTGCGCGGGCATACAGTAGCTCATGATTACCAGGTAACTTCTGGAGCCCCCGACTATACACCTCAATCGCCTCTTCAAATTGCCGGGCATCACGCAACAACTCTCCCTGAGCAATAAAAACACGCTCGACCTCGACAACACCCTCAGGCTCTATTGATTCAAGATAACCTCTTGCAACATTCAAGTCTCCAAGCTTGGCTGTGTTATAAGCCAAACGAATTTGCGCATCAAAATAAGCACCTTCCAAATTAACTGAAGAATAAAATTCAATTGCTTCCGCATATGTACCTTCAAGCTCTGCAAGCCAACCTAAATAGTAGTTTGCTTCATTATTGAACCCCCCTATATCCAGCAATCGCTGCATATAAGTTTGAGCCAATGCCCAGCGGGAATCATTAAATGCCAACACCCCTAGAGAAAAAATGGCATCACCATCCATCGGCGATTGAGATTCAACTATTTTAAACTGGACAAAGGCCTCCTCCTCGCGCCCTGAAGCCTCCAGTAACTGTGCATACCATTGACGTAACGTCACATCAGCTGGATGTTGATCAATTGCATGCGCCAAATGGTCAATAGCAATACCACCATCACCACGAGCCTGTAATATCTGAATTTGCAATAGTAAAGCATCAACTCTATCAGGCATCAAACTCCGTGCATAAGTTACCGAAGACAGCGCTTCATCAAACTCGCCGACCCTTAGTGCCAACTGACTTAACGCCACCAAGGCATTAACATTATCAGGGTAGTCAGCCACCACTTTCTGCATGACAAACAGGGCATCGTGCCCTCCTAACTCTCCCAAAATTTCGGCCACACCAAAAAAACCGAGCGCATTGCCATCAACATCTATAGATAAAGTCTGCTCAAGCTGCTCTTGCACCAACTTGAGCTGCCCCTTTCGCATGTAAAATAGCGCTAAAAAATATCGAGCCTTCACGCTCTCAGGTTCAAGGCTCACCCAATATTGAGCCATTTGCAAACCTGCGTCTTGCCGATCCGCATTGAGTGCCATATAACACGCACGCTCTACCAGCGCGGGATCGCGACTCCCCAATGCAGCCGAAAGATACCCATCAACAGCCTGTTGAAATTGCCCTCGCTGATAGGCTGTTTCCGCTAACAACACTTGATAAATCTTTTTTTCGTATCGTGTCGGCACCACATCACTTTGCGATGCATGTGCATCCAAAAGAACGACTGACTTTTCATCCCCACGATGAGGCGTAGACACACAACCCAGCATCAAAAGCAGAGTAAAAACTAAAAAAAACTGACTACAAACTTTCATTCCCATCCCCATTAACCCTAGTTCATGGTTTTCACTTTACAGCATTACTTCGTCAATCAACCTCTGCTATACTGCTCAGAATTTATTGCTTTATTCATTTAGGTAAAGCCCCATTTAATCACTGATTCAAGGTTATGAGTTGTGCCTTTACTTGCCCTTGGCGTTAATCACAAAACAGCCCCTGTTGACATTCGAGAACGGGTGGCATTCCCTCCCGAACATGTGCCCTCAGCTTTACGGGAATTGACAACTCACTCCGAAATCAGTGAAGCCGTTATTGTCTCCACCTGCAACCGCACGGAAATTGTTTGTTGTTACGATTCCGCTAAGACAGATATTATTATCGACTGGTTCAGTCATTACCATAATATCAAACCTGACGAGATAGCGCCGCATCTATACACACACCCGAACCAATATGCTGTGCAACATTTGCTACGCGTCAGTTGCGGCCTGGATTCACTTGTCTTGGGTGAACCACAGATATTAGGACAAGTGAAAGCAGCCTATACAACCGCAGTTCAAAGTGGCTCAATTGGAACACTGCTCGGACGACTATTCCAACACACCTTCTCTGTTGCAAAACAGGTACGCAGTGATACTGCCATCGGCTCCAGCCCTGTGTCTGTTGCCTTTGCCGCCGTTAATCTGGCCAAACAGATATTCTCCGGATTTGAAAAGCATACCGCACTATTGATTGGTGCGGGTGAAACAATTGAACTTACAGCACGCCATTTAAATGAAAACGGCATTGGCAGAATCATTGTTGCCAACCGAACGGTCGAGCGTGCACGTAATTTAGCCGAACAATTTAATGGTTATGCTATCACATTGGCTGAAATTCCAGCGCACCTTGCTGAAGCAGATATCGTAATTTCATCCACCGCCAGCCAACTTCCAATTTTAGGTAAAGGAGCGGTTGAACGTGCAATCAAGGTTCGAAAGCATCGCCCCATATTAATGGTCGATATCGCCGTGCCACGTGATATCGAGCCTGAAGTCGGGAAGCTGGATGACGTTTACTTATATACAGTTGATGACCTTCAAGACATTATCGAAGAAGGGTTAAAATCACGCCAGGAAGCCGCAAAACAAGCCGAAGAAATTATCGCCACTGAAGTGAGCCACTTTATGGGTTGGCTGCGCTCACTGGATGCAGTCGCAACAATACGTTCCTACCGAGAGTCAGCCGATCAGCTCAAAGAGATCGAATTAGCAAAAGCGCTGCGCCTAATACAAAAAGGGGAAAATCCTGAAAAAGTATTACAAAACAGCTTGCGCACCCTGACTAACAAACTTATTCACCCTGCCAGCACATCAATGCGCCAAGCCGGTTTTGATGGCCGCCCTGAACTACTGCAAGCCGCACGGGAACTGCTAGACATCAAAGAACAGGACATCTAATGCCCCTAAAATCCTCAATCACTGAAAAGCTGGATACTCTTGTCGATCGTCTGGACGAAATCAACGCCCTGCTTTCTGACCCAGAGACGATTGCAGATCAAAACAAGTTTCGTGCACTATCACAAGAGCATGCGCAAATTACACCCACAGTTAACTGCTTTCTAAAATACCAATCAGCCAGTGAAGATATTGATGCCGCCACAGAGATGCTCACCGACGATGATGCTGAGATGCGTAAAATGGCCTCTGATGAACTCAAACTAGCTAAAGAGTTGCAAGAAACTTTGTCGCTTGATCTACAAAAAATGCTGCTACCCAAAGACCCACACGATAATAGCAATATTTTTCTGGAAATTCGCGCCGGTACCGGCGGTGATGAAGCGGCTCTTTTTGCAGGCGACCTGTTCCGCATGTACAGTCGATATACTGAAACACAAAAATGGCAACTTGAGATTATCAGTTGCAGCGAAGGCGAGCACGGTGGTTACAAAGAGATCATTTCACGCATCATCGGAGCAGGCGCATACTCACGACTTAAATTTGAATCGGGTGCACATCGAGTACAACGCGTCCCTAGCACAGAGTCACAAGGTCGAGTCCACACCTCAGCCTGCACCGTCGCAGTGATGCCCGAAGCAGATGAGCTTGATGAAATTACGATCAACCCAGCCGATCTACGTGTAGACACCTTTAGAGCTTCAGGTGCAGGTGGTCAACATGTCAATAAAACAGACTCGGCGATCCGCTTAACACACCTACCGACAGGCACTGTTGTCGAGTGCCAGGACGAACGCTCACAACACAAAAATCGTGCTCGTGCCATGTCTCTGCTCTCAGCCAGGCTACTATCTGCACAGCAAGAAAAACTTGATGCCGAACAAGCGGAAACTCGCCGCAACTTAGTGGGCAGTGGTGATCGCTCTGAGCGAATTCGTACTTACAATTTCCCACAAGGCCGCATCACTGACCATCGAATCAACCTAACACTCTATAAGCTGGATGAAATTATTTCAGGCAATTTAAATCAGGTCATTGACCCATTAGTCAATGAATACCAAGCAGATCAGCTTGCCGCATTAGGCGAATAAAATTCTCAAATGAAAAAGCATTTTACGGCGCTTCAAAAACACCTGGAACAACACATCATCGGCCAGACCAGACTGCTGGAACGGCTGATGATCACTGCACTTACTGGTGGGCATATTTTAATAGAAGGCCCACCAGGGCTCGCTAAAACAACAGCGGTTCGCACCCTTGCTCACAGCATGGATCTACATTTCCAGCGCATCCAATTCACACCCGACATGATTCCAGGTGACATCACTGGCAGTGAAATTTTTGTTCCACAAGAGGGTCACTTCCAATTTATCAAAGGGCCAATATTTAATGAAATTATTTTAGCCGATGAAATAAATCGTGCGCCCCCTAAAGTACAATCTGCACTACTGGAAGCAATGGAAGAGCAACAGGTGACTGTCAGCGGAACCACCCGCGAATTATCTCCAGTCTTTATGGTCATGGCCACGCAAAACCCGATTGAACAAGAAGGCACTTACCCACTTCCTGAAGCACAACTTGATCGTTTTCTAATGAAGTTTGAACTCACCTACCCCGCAGCGGATCATGAGTTAACAATTTTACAGCAACACAGCCGACAACTACGCGAGCCAGCAACAATTATAATAGAAGCCAGCCTGACACCTGATCAGCTTTTAAAAGCACGTAGTGAAGTGAATGCTATTTATATTGATGAAATGCTGGAGCGCTATATTGTCACACTGGTCAATGCGACACGGTCGCCAAAAAAATGGAGTGATAACGCTGCACTATGGATTGAACGTGGTGCATCTCCAAGAGCCACGCTCGCACTGGCACACGCCAGCCGTGCACGCGCTTATCTGCACGATCGTGACTTTGTAGAACCAGCTGATATTATTGACTTGGCTTACGATATACTCAATCACCGCATCGCTCTCAGCTTTACAGCACGCGCTGAAGGTATCAGCTACCGTCGCGCGATTGAAAATTTGATAGAAAAAGTACCTATACCATAAAACTCACATATCGTTATTCTGTGTATATTACCAAATCAATTGCCAAACAGCCGTTTAAAAAATGACTTTCTTTCAGACTTAATTACTGGCCTTATTACTTCATCCCTTACTATTTCACCTTCTGAAACAATCTCCGGCTCAATATTTTTGATGATTAAATTTTCTATAAAATCATCATAAGTCGTATCTTCAGCATCAAAAAATCCGTTTAAAAATTTTTCCGCAGCCTCCATACCTTGCACATTTTCTAGCTCTCGTAATTTCTTATAGAGTGGAATGACAGTTTCAATGGCTTTTCTTGGTGCAGCTTTTCTAAATGCTTTATAGCCTACAATATGACCACTTTTATCTTCCTTCACAATAAAGTCTGTCATGACCCAGTAATACCGGCCTGTTTTGGCTAGATTTTTTACTATTGCAATGATATTTTGTTTATTCTGAAGGCGCTCCCACATCAGTTTAAAAATAACTCTCGGCATATCCGGATGCCTGACTATATTATGAGGAGCACCCGCCAACTCATACTCTTCATACCCAGAAACTTCAACAAAGTCTTCATTACAGTACTCAATAACACCCAAGGCATCTGTGATACTTAATAAAACTTTATCTTCACTAATTATTATCTCTCGATCAACGGGCGTTGGCTTTCCTAACCCTAGGTTTTTTTTACGAGACCCATTTTCATGAATACCCCAAGATTTTTCATCTGAATTTTCTAAAATTTGCATTTTTCCCCCTTACAAAGGTTTTTTTATTCTATTTCCAGGAGCTTATCCAAGAATGGAAGTCGTAGCGATTAGCTTGCTAAATATGAGAACCAGCTCACGATTTATCATTTGCAACATGATAATATTACAGCATCCTGCCACAGAACAAAAAAATAAATAACGGCAAGAATATAGCAGAAAAAACCCACCTGAACAATACTGAATAACACGTACTACATCAACAAAAACCACCACAAAGTCACTAACCACAGTACAAAACAACCCGCTGCAATACCCTGCCACACGAGCACAGGATTACGCTGAAGTAGTGGCTGAAAATTAGCGCCATCAACTCCCCTCTTAGGTGTTTTAAAATCGTATAAAAACTCTGAAAGCAAGCTATAACGATCTGCAGGGTTTGGAGCGACTGCCTTTTTAAGCGCAACATCGACCCATACAGGAATATCAGCGCGCCACTTACGTGCCGGAATATATTTCATATCGCTATAACTACGCAGCGTGAAACTCTCAATATTTTTTTCTTTGTACGGCAAGTGACCCGTTAACATCTCATAAACAATAACACCTAATGAAAAAATATCAGACCGATTCGTTCCCTGCTCATTCTTCATATATTCAGGTGCAGTATAGTTGAGCGTTCCCATCGGATGATCTGGATTAATCACTGAAGCAATTTCTGTAATTCCTGCTACTTTGGTTGAGCCAAAATCAATAATTTTTACTTGGCCTGAAGTATCAATCATGATGTTATCTGGCTTCAAATCCTGATGCACCATATCCTGACGATGAAAAGCACGCAACGCCTGAACGATCTGCTCAACGATCGACCGAACTTCAGACAACGCCGGAGCATTATTTTCTTTGATCCAGTCTTGAAGATTTTGCCCTTCAATATATTCAGTTTTAAAATAGAGACACGTTCTGTGCCGCCCTGAGATATAAGGCTTCATCACTCCGGGATGATTAACCCGCGCGCCCACCCACTGCTCTTGAATAAAACCATTCAAATAGGTGGGATCATCCTCATAGTTAACTGAAGGTGTTTTTAAAACGATTTTAGTTTGATTTGCAGTATCTTCAGCTAAATAAACCTGCCCTCTGGCACTCTCCGCGATAATTTTTAAAATTTTAAAACCATCAATAATCATTCCTGGCTGTAAGTCAGGCGGAAATGGCAATTTTGTTAATTTTTGAAAAACTTCTTCCTCTGTCTCCTCCGGCAAACTTTCCACTTCAAGAATGAGTGCAGTGACATTATCGGGTGTTTCACTTTCCAGCGCTTTTTCTACAATTTTTTGTGCCCGCTCAGCGACAGGAGTCGCTTCTGATACGATTCTACATATTAAATCATGGTCAACAAAATCATGAATCCCATCTGTAGTCAGAAGAAAAACATCTTTAACCCGCAGATCAATTCCACGACAATCCACCTCAAGATGATTATCCACACCCAAAGCGCGACTCAAATAGGTGCGACCTCCGCCCATATCTGCCATGTGATCGCGTGTTAATTGCTCCAATTCACCGTCACGCAAACGATAGATGCGAGAATCACCAATATGAAACAGATAAGCCTGTGTCGATTTGAATACGATGGATGAAAAAGTCGTCACTAACCCTTTCATCGTACTGCTTTCATCTTGCCCTTGACGAAACAACCACGAATTCAATGCCACAAGTATTTTTTGTGCTGACTTTTTAACCGTCCAGCTATCGGGTGTGCTGTAATAATCTTCAATAAAATTTTTAACGCTGGTGCGTGCAGCCTCACCCCCATAATCACTACTGCTCACGCCATCAGCAATCACCCCAACAACACCCTTAAAGCGCAATACATCACCCTCTGGATGACAATAATTAAAATCATCCTGATTTTCATCTTTAGGGCCAATATCGCTATACCCTGCTATTTTTATTTTTAATTCTGAAGCCACGGACTACAACCTCCTTAAACTAAATAATTAATGAATTACGATGCAAACACTAAAAGCAATCAGATTATTGAACTGTACCATTCAACAATGTACAATTAAACCTCTCAGCGAACATGAGCCTACAACCATGCAGATAGTCACCGTACAACAAGCCCGAAAAGATATTAGCAGACTCCTTGATGCTGTTGCAGCAGGAGAGAAAGTCACGATTATGCGCCGAGGAAAGCCCGCAGCAGAACTGGTTAGTGTATCCTCTTCTGACGGTGCTAGAGTCAAGTTCCCACCAAGGGATGAGTTTCGCCATAATTTACCTAAAGCATGTATAACCTCGGCTCAACTGATTCGAGATTTAAGGGATGAGAAAAATTGACTCCCTACTATATCGATACAAGCTCTATTCTTCCTTATTACAGAGATGAAACTCATAGCCAATTAGTTCAGGATTTTCTGCTATCGCTTTCAGCTCCAGTGGTCATTAGCCACCTTACGGAAGTGGAGTTTGCCTCAGCCCTGTCTCGGCTGGTTCGCATAAGTGAAATAGATGATGCTCAGGCTGGATTAATTGAGGAAACCTTTTATGCGGACATCAAGTCAGGACTATTCAGGCGTGTTTCCTTTACTGTATCCAATTTTCATCAAGCGATAAAATGGCTTTCCCTGAGAAATACCGCACTACGGACTCTGGATGCCCTGCATCTTGCCGTCAGTTACAAAGGCGGATTCCAGATGGTGACCTGCGATGACATACTGGCAAAATCTGCTAATAAACTAAAAGTTCCTCACCAATACTTATTGAATAATCTCTGATCAAGCCCAATTATTTATCTACATCAATCATTTGAACTGTACCATCAGGCATCGTCTCCACCATCTGCCCCTTTGGCTCCTCAAGAAAAAGCATGACTAAACAAAAAACAACAGCGGCAACAATACCAATAAACAGGAAGAACTGATCATAATCCACTAACGAATTAACTGTCAGAAACATCACTGCGCCTACATTACCAAAAGCACCCACCATACCCGCAATTTGCCCCGTCATACGACGTTGTATCAACGGCACCATTGCATACACAGCGCCTGAACCCGCTTTAGAAAAAATACCAGCAATAATAGTAATACCCACCACCATCCATACAGGCCAGCTTTTTTCCACCAACCCAAGAACCAGAAAACTCGTAGTGATACCAGCAAAAACAATAATCAGAGTCAACTTACGTCCGATCTTGTCACTGACCCAACCACCACCAGGGCGCGCAAATAAATTAATAAAAGGATAGGTACCCGCCAGCAGAGCCGCCATCACATTTGGAATGTCAAACCAGGAGACATAAAACATAGCCAGCATAGAGACCACAGCAAGCTCAGTACCAAAAGTGACCAAGTAAGCCCAATCCAGAATCGCGACCTGCTTAAATTTATAGCGATGCAATTCAGGCACAGGTTTTTTCAATACATGGCTATTAATTTGCCAAATTTTCCAAACCTGAATCAGGTAAACAACCACCAGTGAAGCGTAAATAAAGTAGGTCATCGCACCATCAATCAATCCCATATTTTCAGGAGAGAGCTTCCAGGTTAAAACTGCCAAAGCCAGAAACAGTGGAAGATTCATCAGGATATAAAGCACTAAGTCACCTGAGCTGGTCACTTCCATAGCGCCCGTTTTCTTAGGCTTGAAATAAGTGGATCCCTTTGGAGTATTACTGACTATGAAATAGTACACCACACCATAGATAATCGCTGCAATACTTGCAAAAGTAATAGCATAACGCCAACCATTCACATCACCCATACTGATGGCAATAAAAGGCAACGTAATGGCTGCACCGGCAGAACCAAAGTTACCCCAGCCACCATAGATACCTTGAGCCAGACCGGTCTGCCTTGCAGGAAACCACTCACCGATCATGCGAATTCCTACAACAAAACCTGCACCGATAAAACCACAAAGAAAACGTAGTAAAGCTAACTGTTCATAGCTATTCGCCCAAGCAAAAGCAATACTGATCAAGCCACCCAGCACAAGAATACTGGTATACATAATGCGTGGGCCCAATTTATCAACCAACATCCCCACCACAATACGTGCAGGAATGGTCATCGCCACATTAAGAATTAATAGAACCTTGGCTTGCTGATCAGTCAAACCCAGCGCATCTTTTATAAAAGGCATCATCGGCCCCAGCCCCAGCCAGACGACAAAGGTCATAAAAAAAGCAAACCAGGTGTAGTGCAGAATTCGAATATTTTCTTTGTTTAAAGCAAAAACATTAAACCTACTATTTTCCATCATTAGAGTTACAGACGCTCTCAGTTAATTAACAACAATGGGTATTATACAAAAACTGTGCCAGATACTTTTTTCCATTGATTGCAAAGATTTTTTTAATTTAACTTGTTATTTAATAGAGAGAATGCTGCAAAATGCAGCGCTGCATGCACTGAAACAGGTCAAACATAAACTTGTGACAGCAATCTGCACTTGACAACTCGCCAATTTCAAGAACAATACGCTGCTTGCAAACCCTAGGCGACACAGGAAGTTAAAACATGGCTTTAAAACTGTTAACAACAACTCTTATTGTAATATGCACCCTATCGTTGCAGACAACTTTACAGGCGGCTATCCCGATTAACGATACCTTTTTTAATGTCATCGGCGATGTTCGAACGGGGTACTACGCCATCCACCGTGATGATCGTGACAACAGCAACTCAAGCAAACATGAGTGGCGGCTACGGTTGCGGCCCGGCGTGCAAGCCAACATCAATGATTCGTTCACCGCCCGATTACGTTTTGCCGGTCGTTATACCAGTCTGGAAGGAAAAAATGATGCTCACTCCAAGCTCTATTCAGGCATCACACCGGGTAAAGATGGCCTGAAAATGGGACAGTCAACGCTGGATGAAGCTTGGATCAACTACAATCAAGATCGCTGGAGTCTGCGTGCGGGTCGCATGCAAACCAAGTTTGAATTGACCGGAGTGGCAAAAAAATCACTGGATCGTAATAACAGCCCTAACACCGATATCGCCTGGACTGATGGCCTTTATTTTAAACACAAAGGCTCAAATGGCTGGACTACTCACGCGATTGCACAATACAACCCATCGAGTGGCGCGACTGAAGTCCGCCGCCTACCACTCAACTTTACGGACAGCAGCAGTCGAGTGAGTTATTTTCTCGCTTATGAAAAACTAGATAAAAAAGCCACCATTGTGCAGCAAGGGCTAGACATCACCTATCTACCCTCAGCTCTTCAAACAGATGGTGCAAACTCTGGTTCAATTGATGACTACCTCGCCTTTGTTGGCCGCATGGCTGCACAGTGGCCTGTGGGAGACAATGGTATGAAATTTTTACTTGGTGGTGAACTGGGCTATGCCCCGAACACACCCACACTAAGCGCGCAAAAACTTGGCACTTCCGGTGATACCGGCGGCACAGCAACACAACTGACGTTCAATTTCATTGATATTGTACCGAATCATAGTTTGGGTATCGTATTGGCAAAAGCAGAAGGCGGATGGCTGTTATCACCTGACTTCAAAAGCAATCAGAACCTGATTGAAACCCGTTATCGCTGGAATCTGGATAAGCGACAGCGCATTGAAGTACGGTTGCGCTATCGCACCGATATCAAACAACGTACTGATAAATCTGAAAAGCGGGTCGACCGTGACCTCTATGCCCGCTATACCTTGAAGTTCTAGGAACTATCAGAAAAATTCATAGGAGCGGTGACCCGCTCCTACTTAGGCACACACATCTAAACCAAGTTTAGAAACCCACTTGAAACTGTGCCAAGAAGACATTATCTGTGTAGCCCTTACCCGTTGCATAACCGTTGTAGGTCTTTTTGTCGCCAGAAGCCACGACATAGTTTAGCTGGATACGAGCATTTTGCTTCTTCTCAGCCAAAAAGATATTCCAGCCAATGTAAGTATTACCTAAGCGGGTATCATCAGCGCCCTCAGACTTACTATTAGCAGAATAGTGACGGATCACAGCTTCATTCATCTTATCAATGGTGTAACCCGCATGTATATATCCAACACTTTCATCGCTACCTTTCTTGCCCTTTACATTACTACCCGTAATATACTCAGCTTTGAAAGTCATGGCCCCTGTTTTGTAGGAACCCGCAACACCCGTCACGGTATAATCTTCATCAGTAGAGTCAGAATTTTGAGTACTCGAACCATAAGAGAGTTCAAAATGTAAACTTTCATCCATGTCATACGTCACTCGGCCAGCGTAAGCCATAGCATCACCCGCATCACCAAAATCAACTGCATAAGAACGACCAGTGGGATTAAAAACACCTAAATCATAACCGAAACCACTCAGGCTTCGACCACTCAACATCAGACCCGCAGCACGTTCCAATACAAGGCCTGCCTCCATTCCACGCTTGGTAATATCAAGTTTTTTGCCTGCGACATTGAAATCCATACCAATAGGCGTTTTAAAAACACCCGCACTGATTTTAGCCGCTTTGCTGAGTTTATAACCGACAACTGCATCCTTAATGATCTCTGGTACACCAATTTTTGTTGCATCCTTATCGTAACCAGAATTATCAGTCTTATTAAAGTCCAGTTGCAACTTACCCCATGCCTTGTCTCGTTTAATTTTATAACCAATACGAATACTATCAGCGCCAAAACGCAGCCCATCAGCCTTATCATTATCAACTGCTCCTTTACCTACAGCAGCAGTAATCTGAGAATAACCGAAAAATTTAGCTTCAGCTTTGGCGGCGCTAGCAGGCATCGGCACAGCGACAGCAGCAGCGACGGCGAGGGTAATCAGGCTCTTATTCACGATATAACTCTCCGAATTATTATTGCTAAAAAAAGCCATACTTAAATAGCATGACGAATGCATTTATAACAGCAATGACTGGGAATGCAACTATTTCTTATAAAAATCATCAGGATTCTAAATTGATCGAAACCTTCATGCATACCACCCACCCCCCTGAAATTTTGATAAACTTCACGTTTTTAATGCGCACCACCAAATTAACTTAAGGTTTTCCTTCAAGATCAACTTGCTAGTGACCTGCAAAATCATAAGTACCCAAACAACAAGGTTTAGCAAAAAATCTGATTGTATTTTCGATAACCGCCAAAATGCAGTGTTGCACTAAAACAGGTCAAACTTCAGGATTCTTAATATTCTTGTAATATTTCGTTAGTAATATTGCAATGTGTAAACTATCCAATACCACAAAGGAGATACCTTCGGGCATTTAACTATATGAATATACATACAAAAAAAACTCTACCCATTACAGCTGCTATTGTGATTGCTTTTGGCTCCTCTTCCGTATTAGCTGAAGGCCCAATTGATGGCAAAATTTATGGAAAAATCAACCTTTCTGTGATCAATATTGATGACGGCACCGATAAAGCCTGGGAGATTGCAAATGCTAGCTCTCGTTTAGGGTTTAAAGGTAACACTGAAATCAAGGAAAACCTGAATGTCATTTATAAACTGGAATATGGTATATACCCAGATGATACAGCGAAAGATAATACCCCTTTTACTCAACGTAATGCGTATGTTGGCCTGAAAGGCGTAGCTGGAAAAATTATTTTAGGTCGTCATGACACACCGTTCAAAACGTCTCAAGGCAAAATTGACATGTTTAATAATTTAAAGAACGGTGACTTAAAAAATATATTAAGTGGTGAAGTGCGAGCAAAAAACGCCATTATGTATACATCACCAAGTTTTGAAGGCGCATCTATCACAGCACTTCTACAACCAGGCGAAAAAGCTGGCACGGATAAAGAAGATGGTATTGCTGATGGCAAATCCGTGTCCCTTAATTATAAACGTGATGCCATGTATTTTGCTGTTGCAATGGATGATGCCATTAAAGATAAAGACGCTGTTCGTGCAACAGCACTTTACAAAGGAAAAGGCTTTGGTGCTGGCGCTCTATGGCAACAATCAGAACCTTCAGATGGATCCAAAGATGCGGAAGATGCTTTTGTTATCAGCGGCTACTACAAAATGGATACATTCAAATTTAAAGCGCAATACGCCACCTCTGATGAAACCAGAAAAGGCAATACACAAATAGCTTTCGGTGTTGATTATGAATTAAGCAAAATGACAAAAACATTTGCTTATTATTCAGCCATTGAAGATGATGCAAAGAAAGAGACAAACGTTTTTGGCCTAGGCATTGAGCATAATTTCTAAAACTAGAACTCATTCAAAAGCCGGACCTTTTCGTCCGGCTTTTTTATCATCTAGATAAATTCACCGAAAACTAACCGTAAAGTGCCGCATGAGTGCTCGGTGACTTTAACGCAGCATCAATCTTACCTATCATCTCATCCCAACTCGCCCGTTCATGCTGAACAGACTGGCATGTCATCTCATGAATACCAATACCTGTTTCTGCTGCTCTTACATAGTCTAGACTATCCTTAAAATTAGCCGCGACAGGAATACTCATATCATCAAGGAATGCTTCAAGCTTATGAAATGTATTGGCGTGTTGATGAACACGATTTCCTACAAAAAAAACGGGGGTTTTATTGCGGCGTAACCGCGTTGCAAATATAAGCTCCCGAACAAAACGAGCCGTTGCAGCCATATCAATGGAAGAAGGCAATACCGGGATAATCACGGCATTAATATTTTTGACGTGAGCGGACAGCTCATGTGCTTTAATTCCCCCAGGCATATCTAGCACAATACGCTGAGTATCAAGCGGCACCTTAAGCTTCCAGGCTTGCGTGCTGCTTTGAGCTGTGCGAGTTCGATACCCCACAACTCCATAAATATCAGGCATATCAACAGACCGTTGACGAAGCCATTCTGTACTTGACCCTTGAGGATCATAATCAAATAACGCGGTATTGAGTCCCTTCGACGCGTAATAACTTGCCAAGTTCGTTGCGATGGTTGTTTTACCGCATCCGCCCTTGGAGTTCATTACAATAATTCTTTGCATAATAACCCGGCAGCTTTAGATTACTTGAACTTTCATAGTCGAAACCACACTAAGAATGAAGGGATATTACATAAATTGCAAGTTCATATTTTCTTTAATAAAATTTCACCTTCAAAACTAATAAAGGTTTGAGTTAGAATTAAATAATGCTTATTAATATTGAACCACCCGCACGCAATATTCCCAAGTTTGCTCTATTTAGTTTAGGCTTCCGTCCATTTTTTCTGGGGGCTGCTGCATTTTCTATTTTAGCCATGACGGTATGGCTGGGAGTCTACCTACTGGGCTGGAACCTTGGGCTTGCCGGTTTACCCGCAACCACCTGGCATGCCCATGAAATGATTTATGGTTATAGCCTTGCCGTCATTGCAGGTTTTTTACTGACAGCGGTTAAAAACTGGACAGGCATTCAAACCCTGCAAGGCTATCAGCTAGCGGGGCTTTTTACACTCTGGGCAGTCACTCGAATTTTAGCTTTAACCCAAACACCCATTGAGATTATTGCTGTGCTAGACTGCCTGTTTTTATTGGTTTTAATTGTCGCACTCACTTATCCCATCATCAAAGCCAATAGTCGCAAGCAACTAGGCATTATCGCCAAACTTATTCTGATACTTTTAAGCAATATTCTTTTTTATCTTGGCAATGCTGGAGTGATTGAAAATGGTGTACAACAAGGTTTGTTATCCGGCCTCTACCTTGTTATTGGTCTGATTCTCATGTTAGGTCGGCGAGTGATTCCATTTTTCATTGAAAAAGGAGTGGATGACCCTGCTCAAATTAAAAATTGGCAATGGCTGGATGTTTCAAGCCTAGTGCTATTTTTTATATTCTGGATCACTGCCAGTTTTACCGCACTCGACACCATCACTGCTTTACTTGCTACCACTTTATTTGTGCTACATAGCATTAGGCTATGGGGATGGTACACCGTTGGAATCTGGAAAAAACCACTGCTCTGGATTCTTTATATCGCCTATATATTTCTTATTTTTGGTTTTTTATTAACCGCATTAGCTCTGTTTTTAGATTTAACGGCCAGCATTACGATACACGCATTTGCGATGGGAGGAATTGGCATGATGACGATGGGCATGATGGCTCGCGTCTCATTGGGCCATACAGGCAGAAATATTGCTGAGCCACCCAAGCTATTAGTTCCGAGCTTATTGCTATTGCTCACAGGGTCAATCGTCAGAGTTATCTTTCCGCTATTATTTTCTGATCACTACACAATATGGATCGGCATATCACAAGTATTATGGATCAGTTCATTTGCTCTATTTTTCTTGATCTATCTGCCGGTTTTGGTCATGCGACGCGTAGATGGACGCTTGGGATAGGAACGATCAAATCAGTACAAAAAATGCAGTTGCCCCAGTGATAATAAAACCAAAAAACCAGAGCCATTTGATCTGCCGCTTCAGTTTCACTTCATCCTTATCTGAATAGTCATTCACAATAGGTATTAACGTATCAAACAGCTCAAAGCTCGTTGATATTGCCGATGTACCTGCGTCAAAGTATTCAGTGGAACTGATCGCAACTCCACGTTCGCCTAATAAATTTTCCTGCAGAATGTGCATAAAGAAATAGGTAGGCTGAAGGCCTTCAGTAATGAGTACTTCAGGTGATTGACCTTGATAACTGGTATCCGCCAATGATTGAGCCAGCGTTGAATGAATAGATTCTAAACTTTTATTGACCCGCTTATGTAAAAACTGAAGTTTAATACGTGCAGATATGATTACTCTGTTTTGTGCTGCAACACCGGCTCCCACACCACGAGCACGCGCAACAAATTCAATCATCATCGGCAAATAATAAAATAGCCCGACGGTCAAATCCCGGCACTTTTTATCTTCATGAAAGTAAAGCCCCGAATCGTTTGCAACATCAACAATTAAATAGAGCACTTCATTGATCAAATCTGAATGTTGTTGAAAACTTTTAGATGCTGACAAACCCGAATAACAATTTTTTAATGAGACCCAGTCGGCTTTGATTATCTTCCAACGCAGTAACTTTCCTTCAATATCCCCCGTTTTATCAATTTCCTGAATACTTTTGTCTACCTTATTTTGAACTTCAATAATTTTTTCTTTAAAAGAGTCATCACCTAGAAGCAGTGAGTTAGACATGCCTCGATGCTGAGGCATGAACTCAATCAACTTACGAATTTCACCAATAGCGCCAATACCTTGGCGCTGATGCCGAATAAATAAGGCTGACCTCTTACAATGAATCGTTGTAATAGTTAACGCCAAAATGGCACTAACAACTATTATGGACAGAGTTAAAATCATTACTGCTTTCCCCACTTAGTAATCATGACAACTTCTGAATTTATGAATGCGACGATTTATTATTTGGAATAACATCAACCATGTGCTGAGAAAGTGTTTGCAAATAATCTGCTGTTGTTGATGTTTCATCAAATGCTGCACCATTTTCAATAGCGGCTTGGTTAATATTTTCAATATGCTTCGCAATCTCTTGAGTTTTATTGCTCTGTTGTAATATTGCTTCAGTAATTTCATGCATCACATTAGACGTATTCATCGCATTTATTCTAATTTGCTGCAAATGATCTCCTGCCTTATTACCCCACTCAACACCTCTCACAACATTATTATGAACTGCTTCCATACTGGAAATATTATTCGAAATTTCTTCCTGAATTGTACTCACCATGCCGGTAATTTGAGCCGTTGCCTGATGGGTTCGCTGAGATAAGGAACGCACCTCGTCAGAAACTACAGCAAATCCACGACCATGCTCACCCGCACGCGCCGCTTCAATCGCTGCATTCAATGCAAGCAAATTGGTCTGTGCTGCAATTTCCTGAATCACTTCAATAATTTTGCTGATTTCATTAGAGCGCTCTCCCAGCGTTGTTAATAAACGCTCAGAATTTTCAACAGATTCAAATGTCTGCTGAATACTTTCAATAGATTTAATAACCACTTCCCCACCATCACCCGCAAGCTGATCAGTATGATCAACCGCCGTTTTAACATCTTTTGCCTGACCTGCGATTTCAAGGCTATTTTGTGCAGCCGCCTCAATAGCCAAAGTAATTGCAGAAACAGATTGCACCTGTTGCTGTGAGTTTTTAACTTCTCGTTTAGCGGCTATTGACAGTTCAGATGCAGCACTTTGCACTTCAGCAGCTGACTCTGTAATTTCACTGATGGCACGTTCAAACTCTGTAGAAATTGTCTCTAAACTGCCATATAACGAACCCAATTCATCATGCGTTGTTGATTTAAGATGCAGTGACAATTCACCATCCACAATCGCCTGACTATTTCTTTTCAGATCATTAATAGCTCGCATAGTACCCGAGTAATAACCGGTCAATATGTAAATAAACAGAGCAAAAATCAACACCGAAAACAGAAGTAAATCCAAGCGCTTTTTCTCAATTTCCTGAACTTTTTCTAATGCGTTATCTTTCTGTAATATATTAATTTGTTGCTGGTATTGATTATTAACCAAATAGCTCAAGGTTGCCGTACTTCCCAGCATTATTGCTGCTAACAGTACGACCTTAGATAAAAACTTAAATGCTGCATTCGCCATCCTGGCAGGCTTAATAAAAAAATTTGCCACCAATTCCACCCAATTTATTCTAAATATAGTTTTAATTGCGGCAACAAATGACGATAACTTAACCAATCATAATGTATAGGCCATCAATTGGATCTTCTAATAAGGTTAAAACAATTTGTTTTTGGCGAAATACCAGCCAGGCAATCCCAGGATGAAGTGTTCTTATCTTCATTAGGTGCCATTATTGGCATTGGTCTTGTCACATGGGTTAGCCATCACTTTGTAGGTGATGCTGGATTACCTTTTGTAGTCGCTTCAATGGGAGCCGCCGCAGTACTACTCTATGCAGCGCCACATAGCCAATTAACTCAGCCTTGGCCATTTGTAGGCGGGCACTTGGTGTCAGCCATTGTGGGAGTTACCTGTGCTCAATGGATTCCTGATCTGTTTCTAGCCAGTGCTTTAGCTGTGGGGCTCGCTATTTTTGTGATGCATGAATTGAGCTGTTTACACCCTCCAGGAGGCGCAGCTGCATTGGTTGCTGTCGTTGGTGGTGATCAAATTCATGCTTTGGGGTATCTTTACGTACTCGTGCCTGTTGGCCTGAATGTGTTAATTATGGCCGTGGCAGTCTGGTTGACACGCCTGATACTCGCCAAGAGACGTAAAACAAAAGAGTTAACCTTTGTTTTTGATGACGAAGAGAGCAAAGAAAGTGACTTGCCAAACCTGCTGCCTTTTTCAAAAGATGATTTAAACAAGGCGCTGCAAGAGATCAACGCTTATATAGATGTTTCCATTACAGATTTAAACAATATTTATACAAATGCAACTCTGCTCGCTCATAAACGCAATTTGGGAACGAAGGCTTGCAAGGATATTATGACTCACCCTGTTATTTCAGTAGAGTTTGGCAGTAGTCTGGATGAAGCATGGAGGCTCATGCAAGAACACAAAATACGTAGCATTCCAGTGATTGATAAATCTGGACGAATCAGTGGCATCATCACTGCCTGTGATTTCATAAAAGAGGCCGATAAATATCATAAAAAAAGCATTGAGGAGCGCCTAAAAATAGTGACCAAACAGATGGGCGAACTGACCTCAATTAAACCTGAAGTGGTAGGGCAGTTGATGACATCGCCTGTGATTACTTTGCAAGAAAACGAACCTGTTGCCCATGCTTTTTCAATTTTCAAAGAGAAAGGAATTCGTCATATTCCCATACTGAACGATGAACAGCGTTTGGTCGGAATATTGGCACATACAGATGTAATTCGTGAGCTACGTGTAAATTAATGACTAAACTCAAACGGATCACTAAAAATTTCTTGCAATGAAGCGCCTGCAAGAAAAGCTTTTTTCCTGCTATCTTTCACCATATCTGGATGACCACAAAGGAACAGTCGCCAACCTGTCAAACTGGTGTACTGCTCTAGTGCCGCAGCATTGGCAAACCCAGCATAACAATCCTCGGGTACAACATCCCCAGAAATGCATCGTGTATAAAAAACATTTTTATGTGCATCGGCTAACTGGCACAATTCATCAACCATATAAAGCCTGCTGACATCAATCACTCCATGAAACAGGTGAATATGACCTCGGTGCCCTTGTGCCAACGCATCGTGAAGAATACCCACTAATGGAGCCAACCCTGATCCCGTACCAATCAGTAGCAGATTTTGTTCTTGATCATCGGGTGAATAATAACAATCGCCATGAGGCCCATCAATTTCCAGTAGATCACCCACCTGTAACTCATCATGAATCCAGGCGCTCATTTTACCATTTGGCAAATATTCGACATGAAGTTCCAGCATATTATCTGGCAGTGAAGTTGCAATAGAGTAGCTACGTGTCAAACCATCGGGTCGATGTAAGTTAATAAACTGCCCCGCTTTGTGCTCAAACGCTTCAAGGCACTCCAAACGCAACCTTAAAATTTGGCCATTCATTTGATATTTATCAACAATACGAACCGCTGTTCGATGAAAGACTTCATCGCCAGCCAAAGTGACCTCAAGGTCACCTTCAGGTTTGCAGATACAGGCAAGAAAATAACCACTCTCTTTCAAACTTTTTTTCAGATTTTTTTGTGAACTTTCAGGCGGCATACCCTCCGTTGCACGCATCAAGCAGCTTTGGCAAATACCATTCCCACATGATGAGGGAATCGCCACACTATTGCGATGTAAACATTGAAGAACAGACTCACCATCAAGAACTTCATAAACCTGACCGTCATAACTTACACTAGACATTGTGCGGCGACCTTTCTATTTTTACCGGCCTAATACATCTTTACGTGTTGTTTCAGCCGTTGCAGCAACTTCTGCAATGAGATCATCCGCAACACCCAGCTCCTTCAATGTTGCTCCAAGAAGCTCAACAACCGCGTCAAAATCACTATCACCCAAGCCTTTTTCTACCAGATGAGCATGCCCTTTACGCATATCCATTCCTGTATAATTATTAGGGCCACCAAAAGCATAGGTCAGAAAAGCTTTTTGCTTAACGGCCTGTTTTTCCATATCAGTCCCTTCGAACCAATGACTGATTCTGTCATCACCAAGAACTTTACGATAAAAAATATCAACTGCTGCATCAACCGCAGCTTCACCACCCAATTTTTCAAACAAACTTTTGTTACTCATTTCTCCACCCATCTCTTTATTTCCCTTTTAAAATTAATAAAAAAAGCTTCAACATTTAATATGCATTAGACCCTTATCAAAGCACCTACGCATTCGGCATCTTACCAAAATTCTTTAGAGAAGTATTTTAAATACATCTTTTTATTACAATGAAAAAATGTCAACCTTGACCCAACTAAAAATTAGATGTATATCTAAAATAATCTACAGTAAAAACAAATTCCAGGTTACCTATATGCAGCTTCCAGTCACTGTCGCTATTGATTTTATGAACAAAGACCATGCTGAATTCGTTGAGCAATTAACCCAGCTCAATACAGCATTGAAAAATGATTCCAATAAAATAATAAGTGAACTTCTAACTAAACTAGTTGAGCATACCTGTGAACATTTTTCACATGAAGAGTGTGAGATGCAACGTATCAGTTTTCCACCATACCCAATGCATAAGGGTGAACATGATCAGGTTATAGATTCACTGAAAAGTGCTGTCATTGACTGGGACAACAGGCATGACAGAGAAGCCTTGGAAAAATACATTTCTGATACTGTCACACCCTGGTTTTATCTACATGTTGATACAATGGATTCCATCACCGCTCAATTTATACAGCGGTTCGACTCTATGACTTGAAGTGGTCAAATTTTGTATTAAGCTCCTTTGTTAAATCAACCAATTTCCCACCGCCTTGTGCAGTTTTCTCTGCCATCATAGTCGCTTGTCCTGCAATATCACCGATTGCGACAATACTGTTTTTAATTTGCTCCGCAGTCGCACTCTGCTGCTCTGCAGCACTTGCAGTTCCTGCGTTAACTTCATGAATTTCATTAATAACGTTCATAATGGCTTTTAGCGACACTTCAGCCATCGCCACCTGCTGCACACTCTCACCTGCTTGTGAACTTCCACCATTCATCACACTTACAGCACTTCTTGCGCTGGCCTGAATACGCTCAATCATATCTTGTATTTCAAGCGTTGATTCTTGTGTACGGCTCGCCAATGTTCGAACTTCTTCGGCCACCACAGCAAACCCTCGTCCTTGCTCTCCCGCACGTGCGGCTTCAATTGCAGCATTCAGCGCTAACAGATTCGTTTGCTCAGCAATGCCCTTTATTACATCCAACACAGAACCAATTGACTCACTCTCTGTTTCAAGCGTTTTTATCACATCAGAGGCTTTTTCCACTTCACCAGCCAACAAATTAATTGAAGCGATTGTTTTTGCAACGACAGCCTGTCCATTTACGGCTTCATCATGCGCTCTACTCGCTGCACTCTCTGCGGTCGCCGCGTTACTTGCGACCTCCTGAACAGCCGTTGCCATCTCTTCTACCGCAAAGGTGACTTGATCCGTTTCATTTTTTTGCTGTGAAATTTTTTGATTGGATTGATTAGCCAAATCAGACATTTCACTCGCAGCAATCTCTACACTAGAGCTCGAATTTGCTACTCCATGAATCAGCTCTTGAAGTTTGCTTATAAAGCTGTTGAAATTTTTAGCCAATATACTGATTTCATCATTACCAGAGCTATCCATCCGACTATCAAGATCACTATACCCTTGTGCCAAGCTGCTCATGGCTCGGTTTATTTCACTCAAACGCCGATCAATTGTCATTTTATAGGCAAAATATATTGCAAGCATCGAAATCGCCAGAACTCCAAGCAATAACAGTAAAACCTCTTTACTTATAAGTGCTCCAGAAGAGAGTTGGTCATCAATGACGGTCGTGACCTCAAGGATGCCGCGCACATCCCCCAGCTGCCAGTTATTTTTAGGTGTTTGTGGATGACTGTTATGACAACCTACACAGACTTTGCTAGCCATTTTGTCTGCAATGGCAACTCGAAGCACCTGCTTGCCGTCAATAACATCTCGTTTACTATAGGTTTCATCTGGGTTACGAGTGATGGCACTCCAGGCATCTGATTCAAACGCTTCGAGCTGGCGTGATGCCCGATTTGGAAAAGGAAAATCGCTGTAAAGTTTTACAGTCACACCTTCACCTGCAGACAGTTCACTTAAATCATGAATCATCGTCGCTGGAAGTGGAATGGCTTTATTGTTCTGCTTATGATCAATAGCCACACTGATATCACCACTGCCCTTAACAGGTTGAACGACATAGTCGGCATAATATTTACGCAGTGTTTTGAACTGCTGAACGGTCTGCTCTGATGATTGTATCGCCGTTTCAATCACATTGCGCTCAATCTGCCCAGGAATAAGCGATACAGTCACAATAATACCAATAAAAAAAACAGCAAACACAGGGATCATCATTTGCCATAACAAGCCTAACTTATTCCATTTCATATCCATATTTCCCTATTAATTTACAATCTTTCAAGCAATATCGGCGATCAATTGATTTGCTTGAAATTTACAAATCTATTAACACCACTATATTTGACTTGGCGAATTCATTTGAATAAAATTGAATACAACAGCAACATTATTAATTCAAAAAGGACGGGGAACATTATGTCTAAAACAGTCACACTTAGAGTTGATGACAATATCTATCAAATGATAAAAATGGCAGCCGACGGGCAACGGCGAAACCTTTCAAACTTTATTGAATTCGCAACATTGCAATATTTAACATCAGAAAGCTATGTCGATGACAAAGAGATGAAACAGATACTCAGCGACTCAGAACTTCTCTCAAACTTGAGAAGTGGCTTGAAGGATATCAAAAAAGGTGATTACACCATTGTCTGAATTCAAAATCGCTGAAACAAAGGTGTTTGAAAAAACCAAGAAAAAAATTGATGAAAAACTGTATCAAAAAATCAAACAAATTGTCTATCCACAATTACGAAACAACCCATTTTTTGGAACAAACATTAAAAATCTAAAAGGAGAATTCGAGGGCTACTATCGATACAGGATAGGCAACTACAGGCTATTTTATCTGATAGACAACCAGAAGGTTATCGTATTTATAGTCGATTTCAAACACAGAAAAAACTCTTATGGCAGGTAGGGAAAAACATATAATCACGATGTTATTTACTTGCCTGTATTGACTATGAGATTCACTTTAAAGCGGTGCTTATTCCTGTTAATAGAATGGCTCAGATATACGGCTTCTGGCATCACTCTCTTTTTGTTCCTGGCGGTTTACATCAAACTGTTCAGCATCACGGCTCTGCTCCGCTATTTTTTCAATAGACTGATATTTATTACGTATAATAAACCACGCTCTCTTTTTTTCTTCTAAAATATTTTGACTCTGCTCTAACAACTGCCCTTGCTGTTCAACTGCACTATTTAAACGGGCAGTAAATGCACGATAATCCTTTAATTGATTCACATTCAGCACACCACCGACCTTTGATTGAAAATTAGCAATATATTCATCACGATAGTTTTCCAGCTCACTCAGGCGCAAACTACGTTCATCAACAACATTTTTGGCTTCACCAACACCCTCCGCAGCTTGACGCTCTTGATGCCCTGTCAATGATGCAATTTTTGATAATCGTTTAGACTTTTTCATGCTGACTCATTTTCTCTGGCTGCGGTGATTGCATTAATTTATACAGCTCCTGCATGCTTGCTTCATAATCCACCACATCGTAAATATTCTGCTCCAGAAAAGAGCGTAAGCGAGGTTGGTAGATAATTGATTCGTCAATATGTGGATCACTGCCTTTTGTATATGCGCCCACATTAATAAGATCCTGATTTTGCTGGTAAGTTGAATAGATTTGTTTAAAACGGCGTGCTTGCTGCTGATGCTCTGGCGTGACAATTTCTGTCATAATCCGACTGATTGATGCTTCGATATCAATCGCAGGATATTGACCTGATTCTGCAATTTTCCGTGAAAGTACGATATGTCCATCAAGAATAGCGCGTGCTGAATCTGCAATGGGATCTTGCGGATCATCCCCTTCGGTAAGAACGGTATAAAATGCGGTAATAGCGCCCCCTCCTGCACCCCCTGTGCCCGCACGCTCAACCAATGCAGGCAGCTTGGCAAATACTGAAGGTGGATAACCTTTTGTAGCAGGCGGCTCGCCCACCGCCAGAGCGATTTCACGCTGCGCTTGCGCATAACGTGTGAGTGAATCCATTAACATTAAAACCTGAAGCCCCTGATCACGAAAGTACTCTGCAATACTTGTTGTCAACATCGCACCATGCAATCGTTTCAAGGGCGATTGATCTGCAGGCACGGCGATCACAACGGCTCGCGCCATCCCCTCTTTACCTAAAATATTTTCGACAAACTCTTTAACTTCACGGCCACGCTCACCGATCAAACCGACCACAATGACATCAGCCTTGGTAAAACGCGTCATCATTCCCAGCAACACACTTTTACCCACACCACTGCCAGCAAACAACCCCATGCGCTGCCCTTGCCCGACTGTTAGCAGTGCATTAATCGCACGCACGCCGACATCCAGAGGCGTACGCACAGGGTCACGTTCTAACGGATTAATTGGGCACCCTGTCAGTGACACACGCCGCTCTGATTTCAAAGGCCCTTTGCCATCAAGTGGCTCACCGTCGCCCCCCAACACACGCCCTAACAACTCATGACTGACCGCAACATCACTCACACGCCCCGTGGGAATCACGCGGGAATTTGGAACCACACCACTAACATGCTCTGTCGGCATCAAATAAGTGCTTCCCCCCGAAAAGCCGACCACCTCCGCTTCTATGGCTCGCCCTAGTGAATCACGTATTAGGCAACGTTCACCTACTGCCGCTTGAACACCGACAGCTTCCATCGTAAGACCCACCATGCGTGTCAAGCGACCTTCAACAACATGTGAAGGCACCTTTTGTATTCGCTTTCGGCATTGGTTCAGGCGCTCTCGCCACCGAATTCGACGGTCAGCAGTTTCAATCACTTTGGCGACCCTCCCCAAAAACACCGCTCACGAGTGCAGCCAGACGCGTATCCAGGCTCGCATCCACCTGAGATGTCTCTGTCACCACCTTACAACCACCGCGTGACAACACGGGATCTTCCACAACTTGCCAAGCATACTCATCTTCAGGCATCGTCAGTGCTTCACGTACCAAGGCAGCATCTTCAGGGTGAAGAAAAACACGCACTTTTGCATCCGCTAACGGTAAAGCACCCACGGCTTCTCGAACCACGGCAATCACTTGTCCGGGGTCTGTTTTCAACTCACGGCGAATCACTTGTCGTGCAATCGCCATAACCAGAGATAGCAGCTCCTGCTCAATTGCATCGTCTAGCTGCAGTAGTGGTTTGCTGAGTGTTTGAAGAATACTTTCAAACTGTTGAATTTTTTCTTTGGCTTCAGCCTTTCCTTGCCTGGAACCGAGATCACGCCCCTCTTTTTTTCCTTTTTCAAACCCCTCTTTTTTACCTGACTCGAACCCTTCTCGATATGCCTGCTTATGGATCTCTTCAACTTGCCCCACCGTGACAGGTTTATGAGCCGTTTGAGAACGACTGTTTTTCGACTTTATCTGCAGCTTATTTATAGAAAGTTTAGATTCATCTTCAGGGCTTTCAACAAGAACACCGCCCACAGCAGGAAGTTTCCAGCGCTGAACGGAGCCAAAACCTTCAGCCGTTATCAAGCGGGAAGCCGGCTTTTTATGATTACCCGACAAGCTCTTCCCCCTTACCACCCAAACTTATTTCACCTGATTCACTCAAACGTCTGGCAATCCCTAAAATCTCTTTTTGTGCAGTCTCCACCTCACTTAACTTCACCGCACCTTTCGCCTCTAAATCTTCACGTAAAGTTTCTGCGGCACGCTTTGACATGTTTCCAATAAACTTGTCTTTAATCTCTTCATCGGCTCCTTTTAACGCCAAAATCAGGGAGTCTGTTGAAATTTCACGTAGTAATGTTTGATAGCCTCGATTATCCAGCTCTTTCAGATTTTCAAAAACAAACATGAGATCCTGAATTTGCTGCCCCATATCTTCATCTACTTCTTTGATATGATTTAATACCTGCTCTTCAACACTACCATCTACAAAATTAAGAATATCCGCCGCACACTTTACCCCACCCAACGCCGAAGATTTTACGTTATTACTTCCTGAAAACTGCTTCTCCATGATCATGTTCAACTCATGAAGGGCGGCAGGTTGAATACCATCCAGCGCAGCGACTCGCATCAGCACATCTTCTCGAACACGGTCAGGAAACTGCGCCAGCACATCTGCCGACTGATCAGAATCAAGGTAGGCCAGCACAATCGCAATAATCTGCGGATGCTCCAGACGAATAATCTCTGCAATAGAGCGTGAATCCATCCATTTTAATTGCTCAAGCCCAGTGACTGAAGAGCCCATCAGAATACGATCAACCAAATTACCCGCTTTATCTTCTCCCAGCGCTGAAACAAGCACCTTACGCACATAATCATTGGCACCCATGCCAATGGAAGTTTCATTACCAACAGCCACCAAAAAGCTATCCATGACCTGCTCAACCTGAGGTTTACTGACCTTTCTCATTTCAGCCATCGCCGAGCCAATTTTATGAACCTCTTTAGGCCCTAAAAACTTCATCACCGCAGCGGCACTCTCTTCACCAAGGGAAAGCAATAAAACGGCAGCCTTTTCTAATGAACTTAATGCCTCATCCGCCATTATTCAGAGATCCACTCTTTCATAACTTGTGCGACTCGTTTAGGATCCTGATCAACAATCGCTTTTGCGGCTATCATATTATGATCCAAAGCAGTTGGAGACAGCTCTTTTTGAGAGGCTCCAGCCCCCGCTTTATTTTCCAGTGCTCCAACGGGCAAGCTGCTGCTACCACCACCTCCATCAGGAAGTGCTGCAACAGCGAGTGCAGGTGGTGGTGCCACACCTTTTTCAGCCAAAGAGCGTAATACAGGCCGTAACACTCCAAAAATCAAAATCAAAACCATCAACCAACCGAGTAACTGCTTACCACCTTCCATTAAAGCCGGGTTATCCATAAGCCCAGGCTCTTCAATGACCACAGCCTCCGGCACATAAAAAGAGCTATTGACGACACTCACACGATCTCCCCGAGCCTCATCAAAGCCAATCGTCTCTTTGACCAAGGTTGTAATATTGGCTATTTCATTCTCACTTAATGGGTGACTTTCAACAACACCCTCCTCATTAGTGGTGCTGCGTTCATCAACCAGTATCGCAACCGAAAGACGCTGTATGGTTCCGCTTGGATTACGCGTATGGCTCACTTTTTTATTGATTTCATAATTCCGAACTGCGCGGCGACTTGAATTCAGAGAACCGCCTCCTGCCCCCACAGCGGTTCCAACCGCACCCACGGCTCCATCTTCCAAAACGGCCTCTTCCGGGGGTTGGTTCGAGAGCGCTCCAGGCACACCGCCAACATTTTCTCGGCCTTGTGTTTGGCGTTCAGTAATTTGTTCGCTGCGAATCGCTTGTTGATCAGGATCAAAGCGCTCTTCAGTCTGTTCAATAACGGTAAAATCAAGCTCTGCACTGACTTGAGCCCGGATTCCTTCAATCCCCACCATGGGTGAAATAATCTCCTCAATTCTCTTGACGTAATAGTTTTCCAGACGATGCTTATATTCAAACTGATCCGAGTTCATCTTCATATCGGGTGACTGCTGTTTATTACTAAGCAGCCGCCCTTTTTGATCGGTCACACTAATATTTTCATTGGTTAAATCCGGCACACTTGAAGCCACCAAATGAGTGATCGCTGCCACTTGATCTTTAGATAAGCTACGCCCTGAAATTAAATTCACAAAAACAGAAGCCGAAGGGGGCTTTCGGTCACGAACAAAAACAGACTGCTTGGGGAGTGCCAAATGAACGCGTGCGGATTGAACATTACGCATGGATGAAATCGTTGTTGCCAGCTCACCTTCCAACGCCCGTTGATAACGTATTTTTTCAATAAACTGGCTGGTGCCAAAGCTTTGTTCTTGATCCAGAATATCAAACCCTGTCATCTTACCCGCAGGCAGGCCTTGAGATGCCATCGACAACTTCAGTTTCTGTAACTGGTTGGAGGGCACTAAAACGGTTCCTGAAGAGTGAACCATCTTAAAATCGACACCACTACCTTGCAGTGAAGCCGTCACAGACACCATATCAGTTTCAGACAGACCGCTATAAAGCTGCTGATAGTTTGGTGATTGCGACCACAGCACAACAGCAACGCCAATGGCAACACTCGCCGCCAGCCCGACCATCAAACCAATTTGTCGTAATACAGGAAGTTTATTCAACCCCTGAAAAGCAATCAGGCCACCCGTTTTATTTTCAGCCATATTAAATTGGCATGCTCATAACGTCTTGATAAGCAGAAACCATTTTGTTTCGCACCTGCTTCATCGTCTCAAAAGCAATACTCGATTTTTGCATCGCGACCATTGTTTCAGGTAAAGAGACAGACGGGTCTCCTGCATCAAATGCTTTGGCCATTGCGCCGCCTGTTTTTTGCATATGATTCACCTTGTCAATCGCATTGCCCAGTAAAGCTGAAAAATCGACTGCTTTTCCAACATTGCCCGTTTCACTATTCTGGCCTTGCGCAAGTGCTGCCATACTGCGCAATTGAGATATCATCTGACTGCTATCTATTTCATTCATAGCGTCCTCCTTTTAAAAAAAACATCATAGATCCCTTAAACAACCATACCTCTTTCACGCATTTTTGCTAATTTGTAACGTAAAGTTCGCGGGCTGATCCCCAGCTTTTTTGCAACCACTGAGCGATCACCCATCGCCTCTCTCAATGCACGAATAATCAAATCATGCTCATGCTCCTTGAGGTTTTCATTTAATTGTTTTAAATCATCGACTTTAGTCGAAAAAACTGTAGCTACAGAGGAGTCGTAGCACTCAATTTGCAAATCACCCACATCTATCTTTCTGGCTTTAGCATCCTTTAAAATCATTGCCCGCTGCAATACGTTATTCAGTTCACGAACATTGCCTGGCCAGGCATGTTTTAACAAAAGTTTTTCTGCACGCTTTGTCAAAGCAGGAATGATCACTCCATTGGATGCCGCAAAACTTTTCAGAATGATGCTCGCTAACGGCAAAATATCACGACTACGTTTTCGTAAAGGCGGTATCAGCAACGGAAATACACTCAAGCGAAAAAATAGATCTTCACGGAACCGCCCTGCCGCGACTTCTGCTTTCATATCCCTGTTGGAGGTTGTCAAAACCCTTACATTCAAAGAGATTATTTTACGTCCTCCTAACCGTTCAACTTCACGCTCTTGTAATACACGCAACAACTTGGCTTGCAGATCCAACGCCATTTCTGAAATTTCATCCAGCAATAACGTTCCCCCTTGCGCTTGCTCAAATTTACCTGGAGATGCTTGGTGCGCCCCTGTAAAAGCACCTTTCTCATAACCAAACAGAGTTGCTTCAAGCATATTTTCAGGAATAGCGGCACAGTTAATCGCCACAAAAGACCCACGGGCATATTTTGAATTTTCATGGATATAGCGGGCCATAACCTCTTTGCCGACCCCGCTTTCACCACAAATCATGACAGTGACATTATTCATGGCCACACGTTTGGCCAAAACCAGTAATTTACGGCTTTCAGGATCCACTGCAATGACACCAGAGCTCTCATCAACCGCACAAGGTGGTTGTGAACTGTCAGGTGAGTGACTATGGGTCATGTCAGTGAATACCAGAATTTGCCCTTTATTCAAAGACAACGGGCATGTTACAAGGGTCAGTAAACGACCATTACGCAGTTTTACATAAGAGTCATTTTCATTCTCTGGCATAAAGGCACGATGAATCACAGCACTCCATTTTTCGCCAGAAAAATCTTCGTCAAACAGTAACTGTGCAGCAGTATTACAAGCCTGAACACACCCCTTGCCATCCACAACAACGACAGCATTCGGAAAAGAATCGAATACCGATTGCATTAAACCCGCGTTACCTGTTGAATAGTTGTCGAACGTAGCTAACTGACTCATGATATATATCTCGCTTTTCGTTGAGTATTACGAAGAGCAAGATGCATACCAGAAATAATATAAAGAGAAGAATCACAGAGTTAGAATTAAATAAAATTTTATTGTCAATTTAATGACACCTAAATCCAGCTCGGGCAGGTTAATAGTGGTATACCGTAGGTTGACGGTGAGCTTGTGAACCGACAGCAAGTATGAAAATTTAGCTTAGGGTTTGTAATTCATATTTGCGAATTTTCTCAACCAGAGTCGTACGACGCAGCCCCAGCAAAGTCGCGGCATGGGCAACGATGCCATCAGCCTCCTCAAGTGCCTGAGTAATCAAATCCTGCTCTAAATTAGCCAAATACTCTTTTAAGTCAACACCGTCTTTAGGTAAGCGAGGTAATATTGAAGATGAACTTATATCGAGGAGTGAAGAAGAGATGTTTAATTTTGTATCTGTGGTATTCGAATCTGTATCATCTTTACGAAACTTGGCCGGTAAATCATGCATATTTACCTGTTCACTCGGGAACATAATCACCAATCGCTCCATCAAGTTCGCCAACTCACGCACGTTACCTGGCCACTCGTACTGGCACAAAGCAATCATTGCAGCATTTGTTAAACGTACCGTGCCACACCCATCATTTTCAAGCCGTGCGATCAATTCATTAATAAGCAGTGGAATATCTTCAATGCGCTCACGCAGTGGCGGCATATCTATGGGAAATACATTCAGGCGGTAATAAAGATCTTCACGAAAATTACCGTTAGTAATCGCTTCTTCCAAATTGCGGTGCGTTGCAGCAATAATGCGCACATCAGCACTTATGCTTTTATTACTGCCGACCCTTTCAAATACACGCTCTTGCAGCACACGTAATAATTTCACTTGCATCGGCAAACTCATATCGCCGATTTCATCAAGAAACAGAGTGCCACCTTCAGCCAGTTCAAAGCGCCCCTTGCGAGTGCTGATCGCTCCTGTAAAAGCCCCTTTTTCGTGACCAAACAGCTCACTTTCTAATAAATCAGCAGGTATTGCGCCACAATTAATCGGCACGAAAGGATGATCACGACGTGCTGAAAAATAGTGCAGGTTTCTCGCCACAACTTCTTTGCCTGTTCCAGATTCACCCAAAATTAGTACATTAGCACTTGTATTTGCAACCTGTTTTATAAGCTTTCTAACTTGCAAAATTCCACGACTGTTGCCCACCATGCTACGAAACAGCTCAGTATTGCGTACACTTTCAGTTTTACTTTTTTTATAAGCGACTTTCGCCAGATTTAACGAATGAGAGAGTTCGCTATGCTTAAGAGGTGATTCCAGAGTCGCCAGAGCACTGTTAAGAACAGCTTCGGGAATATATTTTTTTTGTGATTTATCAAAAACCAGCAAAACAGGAGTGGATTCATCCCATGCTTTCAATGCATAAAACAGCGTCATTAGCTGATTTTCAGACTCCGAGACACCTAACAAGACAGCCATAATTGATTCAGGCGGGCGAGATTTTTCCTGCCAATCTTGATATGACGATGTAATCACGTCACCATACTCACTAAATTCAAGAATCGTTTTAATGGCAGCACACCGCTGCGGATCAGAATCAATAACTAACAGGTTTGCCGACATGTAGTATTAACCTCCATGTTAAAAAAGTCGAACATCCCTTTAGTAGAACATTGATATATCAGTGTGTCAAAAATTCGACACCATCAAATGGATTAACCCTGGTGTGAAACTGCAATACTGCGTCGATGGTGGCGAAAAATAAGTTTTTCTAGACTCTCGTTCACTAATTCGCCAGAAAAATCTAATTTAGCCGTCACTTTAAAACGACCACTTTTTTCAATCACGCTCTGAACCGTAGCGGGAAAAACCAAAGAGTGAGGGTATTTAGTATCTAAAAAAACTTCCAGATGAATGTATTTATTCACTGAAGGAGATCGTGCATCCATCCATTCGGCGTAAGCCGTATTCAGCGTTAATGGACATACGTCGGGTAGGTTTATCTCTCGCATATAAAGTTGATTGAGTAATTCCAGAGCCAGATCAACTTTAAATTCAAGGCGCGCCAGATCAGCATGATTTTCACGCGACTCATCATTCACATCGACATGAATATCATCCAACTCCAGCAGCTTGCACAGTACGGATTCATTTTTATTTTGCAGTTGTAAAGCTTGAGCAGCATCCAAAGGTTTTTCAGGAAGATACCAACGCAATGGCACATCACCTTGGTATGTCAGACTGTGCCCTAATTGATCGCCTCTGATTAATGCATTCATTGTAAATATGCCTTATTGACACGCCGCCCTTTATTCAGTTTTTTCAGCTCCTCGGAGACCGTTTTATGCTCGGACTTAACATATTCCATCGTTTTTTTATCCAGTGACTGTATGAGAAGAATGGCAGAGGCGATATCATTGGATTCACTTTCATCAGCAGGTTTCTGAAAAAATTCAGATAACAAGTGACTTCGCTCCTTTTCCAATAAAACAAGCGAATTCCAATCATCTACTTGTGCGTATTCCAACATCTTTCGACTGGTTGCGACAATTTTTCCTAACTGCTGAAATTGCACTGTTTTTTGCTGCCGAGGCATCACATTGTCACGGTTTATCATATTACTCAATCAAGCAATACAGGCTCTCGCTCTTCATCTATTGTTTCATTTTTTTGATGCCTAAACTCCTCAGGAATCGCATCCCACCCCTCTTTAACCTCTTTTAACAGGCTCGTTATCTCATCCAGCATTCCCTCATCATTTTTAAGGTTCGCTTCCGCCAGACGCCTTGTTATATATTCATACAGATCATCCAGATTTTGAGCAATCTCTCCGCCGCCTGGCTTATCCAAGCTAATGCGTAAACCATCAATAATCGAAATAACCAAACCAATATACCGACCTTTTTCAGCAATATTACCGCGCGCCATATGTCCCTTCGCAACGGCGATTCGATCCAGCGCACCATCCAGCAACATCTGAATCAAGCGATGAGGGCTGGCATCACTGGTGCCACCATGTACATTGACTTGCATATACTGATCAATTGGACTATGTGATTGTTTCATAATTTCTCTCAATGATTAATTTCAAGTTCCTTGTCACTTCTATCTATTACGCCTGACAACACCCGGCAAACTCTCTAGCTGTGATGTCAAATACCCCCCCGTCGTTTGTAACTGATTCAATAACAGGTCCATTGCAACAAACTGGGATCGATAGCGAGCCTCAAGCGATTGCATACGACGATCCAGCACCTCACGCTGATCTGATAAACGATCAATACTGCCCTGAATTCCTTTGGTACGACTGTCCAGCACTCCATCAGAGTTCAGAAAAGAAGAGAGTGATGCATCAAGCCGTGCTGCAATTCCGTTATCGGACGCAAACAGCTCACCAATAGCGCCAAAATCCTGATCCATTGCTTCATTTAATTTTGAGGTGTTAATTTCCAGTGTTCCCTGCGCCGTTGTAGTGATACCTATTTCATTCAACATCGTAAATGCTGATTCGTTGCTATCACCCACAACAGATGCAATGACAGAGCGTATTTGTGACTGAATATTGCGCAGTGTAGAGTCACCCAGAAATACACCCGATGGACCACCCGACGGATCAAATTTTGAGAGTGATTTCATCGTCTCAATCATACTGTTATAGCTGCTTACAAAGCCTGAAATCGTCTCATTTAACTCGCCACTGTCCAAAGATATATTAAGAGAAACTTCAGTGCCTATTTCAGCTTTTTGCAAATCAATGGTCACACCTTCAATGGCATCATCAATTGAATTAGATGAACGCGTCACCATCTGCCCATCAATTTTTATCTGTGCATCCAGGTCAGCAAAGGCATTAATTTCCGTCAAATATTCATTATGGTAATCTTTGTCAAAAATCAGTTGTGACAAACCGACACCATGATCTTCATTATCCCCATCACCATCATTAGTGACCCTTATTTCCAGTGCATTATCACTTCCTGTTTCCGTAGCACTCATCACTAATTTGCTGACTGTTCCGCCCGTACCATCATCTACATTTATAATCGTGGCTGTCACACCTGGATTATCTGATGCGCTATTAATCGCCTGGCTGATTCCTTCCAATGTTTTATTGCTATCATCAATTTCAATTGTGAAACTCTTTGTACCGGTGGAGATAATTAAGTTGCCTGTTCCTACCTCACTGTTTTTATCGGTAAACCCTTCCGTCATTAATTTATGCACCTGGGCTTTTTGAATGACTTCAACATTATAGTTGCCCGCAACGGCTGACGAACTTGCCGTCGCGGTGAACAGCTCTTCATTAGCAGATGCCGCATCACGCGCCATAAAGGTGGATAAATTTTTCAGAGAAGTCACACTGTCTTGAAATTGTGACATTGCACCTTTTAATTGACCCAGCCCTGAAAGCTCCGCCAAAAATCTGGATTCTTTAAATGCAAGGCGATTCGTTGCCGGCGCTCGCTCAGCCGCCATTAGCTGACTAACCAAGCCTTCTATATCAATTCCTGAACCGATACCTGCTGAAGTTATAGCTGCCATAATCACGCCACCCTTTACTATCGAGAATTAAAAAACAAGCCTGAAATAAAGAACGGTCACAAAATAACTTATAAATTATTTCGCGCTCGTTCCTAAGTAAATTAAAACTGTTTTATTTTTCCAGGTTTATACCTTGCTATTCAGTAACATTCCTTCAAAATCATGGCCTTCCTTGATTCTTTGAGCCAGCTTCAAAGCTTCCTCTGATGGCATTTGCCGAATCACTTCTCGGGTTTGTGCATCCATCACCTTAACAACTGTTTTGCCACTCTCTTTATCGACACTGAAGCTCAACTCCCTTTGCATATTTTTCATCAAATCATCTATTTGGTTCATCGCCAGTTTAAGCTCTGATTCGTCAACTTTTGATGACTCTTTCAAAGCTATTGGCTGTTGGTTTTTCACTGTTTCAGAATTTTTTTCAGAGTCTGATTTGATGACAGGAGAGACGGCTGGTTTTAATCCAGAAAGAGAGATGCTTTGTAAATTTTCAAGTCCGATATCATTCATATCATGACCTCACTTAACTATAAAGAAGGAAGTGACCCATCTTTAATGATGAGCCACAATCCTATTGTCAGGTTTCAATTACCCGAGAAGAGAGAGTACGCCTTGAGGCAATGCATTGGCTTGAGAAACCATCGCGGTACCTGCTTGCTGTAGAATCTGAGCACGAGTCATCGCGGCTGTTTCAGCGGCAAAATCAGTATCCATAATCCGGCTACGCGCGGCTGAAATATTTTCAGAAGCACTTTGAAGGCTGGAAATGGTGGACTCAAATCGACTCTGAACCGCACCAAAAGTACCGCGCAAACTATCAATTTGGGTGATCGCCGCATCAATGCGTTGAATGGATGCATTGGCATTCTCAACAGTTCTGATATCAGTGCTATTTAATGTTGTGGTTGTAGTGTTTTGGCTACCGCCAGTAGCAGCGATTCCTGCAAAAATATCACCGCCGGCGGTATTATCAGATGTCACTGTAATTGCGGCATTGGATGAAAGTTCAATTGAACCTTTGCTCATGGTTGAGCCAACCTCAGTTCCAGTTAGCCCAGCTCCAGTGTAACCAGAGACACCAGTACCTGTACCACCGATTGTTTCTGTCATCTCAATATTACGGCCATCCGCTGCTGTGATTGTGAGACCACCATCATTACCCACTTTTGCAGTCACACCGGTATCACCACTTTTATTGTTAATGGCATTTGCTAACTCGGAGGCTGTAAATTTTTCACCCTCACCTTGCGTGAAGATATCGGTACCATTGATATTCATAGTGTAAGTATCACCAGTACCCACAACCGCTGATGAAATAGTAGCTGCGGTAATCTCCTGCTCAGCTCCTGTTGCAGTCGCCGTTACACCAGTTGTATCCTGTGCCTTATTGATTGCCTCGGCAATAGAAAATGCACTGCCAGCAGATTTACCTGCACCAGCCAAACCTTCTTTAAAATCAGGTGATGCGGCTGTACTATAATCCTTAGCTGCAACAATCTCCGTACCGTTGATCTCAATGTCGCCATCAGCATCAAGAAGGCCATCTTCAGGTACAGCTGCGGCGCCAACAACTGTACCCACCGACCCCTGAAGCGCATTACTAACATTGGCAAACGAACCGACAGAATCAGTCCGCATACTCTGGTTGATATCGACAGAGATTGTTTCACCGACATTGGCTCCCACTTGGAACGTAGCGGTTTGCATACTACCATCAAGAATTTTTTGACCATTAAAACTGGTGGTTTCTGCCATACGATCATTTTCTTGAAGAAGTTGCTGAAACTCTGCATCCAGTGATTTACGGTCAGCTTCCGTATTAGTCGCATTACCTGATTGAATGGAGAGCTCACGCATACGTTGTAAGTTAGTGGTCATTTGAGCCATCGCGCTTTCACCCGTTTGGGCGAGCGAGATCGCATCATTGGCATTACGTGCGGCCTGATCCATACCACGAATTTGAGAGGTCATGCGATTACTGATCGCCAAGCCCGCAGCATCATCCTTGGCGCTGTTAATTCGTAAACCAGTTGATAAGCGCTCTAATGACGTGGTTAATTGAGATTGTGATTGTGAAAGATTACGTTGAGCATTTAATGAAGCAACGTTAGTATTAATGACAGCAGCCATGTGATATCTCCTATAAGCACCCTAGCCGAACGGCAATAAAGGCACTGAAGGTTAAAATTTTAGCGGATATACTCAACAAGTAAGTATTCACCGCTCCCGAAAGATCTATCGGAAACAGGAAGATTAAACTTTAATAAAACGACCCCACAATAAGCTGACGGGGTATTAACTGAATTCAAACAATACACTGGAAAGTTATATATGATCATCTCAATTATCGCCGCTACGGGAAATGACCGAGTCATCGGCATTAACAATCAACTTCCTTGGAAGCTTCCTGCTGACATGAAGTTTTTCCGAAGTACAACGATGGGAAAACCCATTATCATGGGGCGTAAGACCTACGAATCTATCGGTAAACCGCTGCCTGGGCGCACCAATATCATTATCACCCGAGATTTAGATTTTCATGCCGAAGGGTGCATAGTGGCTCACTCTATTGAAGAAGCATTGCAGCAAACAGGGGCGACAAAAGAGGTGATGATCATCGGCGGAGCATCACTCTACAAACAAGTATTACCACTCGCACAGCGTTTTTATTTAACAAGAGTGCATGCCGATTTTGAAGGAGACTCTTACTTTCCTGAATTTAACCCACAGGAGTGGTCTTTGATAGAACGTACAGACCATGAGGCAGACGAACGTAACGCGTATGACTATAGCTTTTTAGTCATGGATAAAAACCATAAACCTTAATGGTAGACTTGTGGAGTCTCATTTTTAAGGGAAGCTTTTGCAACTCCATCAACTGCTATTTTTTCATCAACCGTGGGGTGTACTGATCGAACTAAATTCAACACTTCGGTGGTTAAGTTAGGAGACATACCCAACCCACTCAATGTTGAGTTCAAGTGCTCCATCACGACATCAAAATGTGCATTATTAAGATTTTTTAGATCCTTTTCTCTATAATCATCTGTTCCACCAAAAGCAAAGGTTAGAAATGCCTTATGCTGTGATTTTGAAACAGAATTATAAACCTCTTTAGTCCGCTCATCCGATGACAGTTTTTCAATAAATATATCAGTCGCCACTGCAACTTTAGAGTCACCCCCAATTTTTTCAAACAGTGTTCTAGCATCGTAAGCGGCGGCTCCACTTGCTGCTTGTACTTTTACTGCCAGATTCTCTTTAGCTTCTGTTTTTGATGTCGTTGCTGCACTTTCCAGCCCAGATTTTTTATCAGAATTAGAAGATACTAGCAGCTCCGGTGTTGCCAAATCGAGATTTGCAACAGAGCCATCACATAGGTCTTGAGCGCTGCTTGCCAAATGTTCATGTACTGCTCGGTAACTACTTGTCATATTGTTAACGAGTTCAGAGGTACGAGAAAAGTGCTGTCTGACCTGTTTTTTATAGGTTCCTAACTCATCACGCACCTGATCCAACTCACGGCGCAATCCTTTAGTTTCTTTTGCCGACTTGCTTAATGATGCTCCAATAAAGCCACCAATAATCATTCCAATGACCAAACAAGCCACCGCGATCAATATAGCCGTCATATCCATTATTTATCTCCTGTCTCAGCCAATATTAAGAATTAATAAATTTTACAATAATCGGATTTAAGTTCGATATTCCGCATTAATACGTACATAGTCATAGGAGAGATCATTCGTCCAGACTCGCGCTTGAGCATGGCCTCTACCCAAATTAATCCGTATAATAATTTCATCACTCGCCATCACAGCAACACCTGCAGACTCAGTATACTCGGCGGCACGGGAGCCTTGACGAACAATACAGACTTTGCCCAGATATATTGATATTAAATCCACATCAAGATCAACCACACCTGAGCGCCCGACCGCAGCCAGTATTCGCCCCCAATTAGGGTCACTGGCAAACAGCGCAGTTTTAACAAGTGGAGATTGTGCAACAGTATAAGCAACCTTGCGACACTCTGCTTCACTTTGCCCTTCAAGCACTTCTATTGTGACAAACTTTGTACTCCCTTCACCGTCACGAATAATTGACGCGGCTAAATATTCACATACTTCTCTGACTGTTTTTTCTAGAAGAGTGTACGCTTTTGAAGTTTTACCCACTACTTCAGGAAGAGTACTTTTACCTGTCGCCATCAACACACAGGCATCGTTCGTTGATGTATCTCCATCTATCGTAATGCTATTAAAAGAGCCTGAGACAGCAGCTTCCAGACAGTGCTGTAAAAGCTCTTGGGAAACAGTTGCATCGGTTGCGATATAGGCCAGCATTGTCGCCATATCTGGGCGAATCATTCCAGACCCTTTAGCAATACCCGTCACCGTAATTTGATGCCCATCAATCTCTATCTGCCGAGACAGACCTTTTGCTACAGTATCCGTTGTCATGATGCCATGTGCAGCATCACACCAGGAATCTGCCGATAACTTATCGACCAAAGCTGCAAACTGAGCCTGAATTTTAGCCACAGGCAGTGGCTCACCAATCACACCCGTTGAGAATGGCAATACCTGAGTTGATTGGCAATTTGCAGCGGCTGCTATGCCATCACAGCAAAGATGTGCATCTACCAGCCCCGCATCACCCGTTCCAGCATTGGCATTACCAGAATTAATCAATAAAAACCGTGGATTATCTGACTCTAAATGCTGGCGTGCAACAATAACAGGAGCTGCACAGAAAGCATTTTGTGTAAAAACAGCGGCTGTTCGCGCCCCTGTCGCAAGTTCTACAAGCACAACATCAGCACGCTCTGTTTGCTTGATTCCAGCATTAACCGCACTTAAACGTATGCCTTCAACAGGCAATAATTTTGATAACCCAGTTAATCCAACAGCCATTTTATTCTTAACTTAATCGCCCATGGCATTGTTTATATTTTTTACCTGACCCACACGGGCAAGGCTCATTACGCCCAACTTTGCGATCTTTTCGTACAAAGGTATCATCACCACTTTCACCAACAGCATCATCAGAAGCCATCGCAGTCGTCTGTTCATGCTGCATTTCCATTGAACCACTGGCCATATCCATACGGCGCTGCTCTTCTATCGCTGCAACATCGGCTTCGGTATTCACCTGCACTTTTGAAACAATACTAACAACTTCATGCTTGATACGATCAAGCAACAGACCAAACATTTCAAAAGCTTCACGTTTAAACTCTTGTTTAGGGTCTTTCTGCGCATAACCTCTTAAATGAACACCCTGACGCAAGTGATCCATCGCTGCCAAGTGCTCTTTCCAAAGATTATCCAATACCTGTAACATCACCGCCTTTTCAAAGTGACGCAGCACTTGCGTTCCTGCTCCAGATTCTTTTTCCTGATGTATCTTGAGCAACTCATCCGATATTTTGCTTCGCAACGTCTCTTCATGCAAATCATCATCCGCATCCAACCAACCTCGGATATCAAATTTTGCTCCAAATTCACGCTCAATCGCTGCCTCCAGACCGGGAACATCCCATTGCTCTTCCATACTTTGAAGCGGTATATAATCATTAACAAGCGCAGTTGCAACATCCTGACGCATCACGTCAATCATTTCGCTAACATCTTCAGAAGCCATCAACTCATTGCGCTGTTCGTAAATGACTTTACGTTGATCACTTGCAACATCGTCATATTCCAACAGTTGTTTACGCGTATCGAAGTTGTGCCCCTCGACTTTACGCTGAGCATTTTCAATGGCTTTTGAAACCCAAGGGTGCTCTATAGATTCACCCGCTTCAAGCCCTAGTTTTTGCATCAGTGTCGAAATACGCCCCGAAGCAAAAATACGCATCAAACTGTCTTCAAGTGACAAGTAAAAATGGCTGGAACCTGGATCCCCTTGACGACCCGAGCGACCGCGTAACTGGTTATCAATACGGCGAGACTCATGGCGTTCAGTACTAATAATATGCAAACCGCCACTATCCAGCACTTGTTGGTGACGCTCTTCCCACGCTTCACGTAAACGTTCGACGGCGGCTTGATCATCCGGATTTTTTAATTCAGAAATTTCGACCTCAAGATTTCCACCGAGCACAATATCTGTACCTCGACCGGCCATATTGGTTGCAATTGTCAATATACCGGGTCTGCCTGCCTGCGCAATGATTTCAGCTTCCTGAGCATGATGCTTAGCGTTGAGTACGCTGTGTTTTATTTTTTCTTTTTTCAATAAGTCCGATAGAATTTCAGAGCTTTCAATGGATGCGGTTCCGACGAGTACAGGCTGGCCATTCGAGATACATGTACGAATCTCCTCAGCCATTGCTACATATTTTTCTTTCGTCGTCAGATAAATCGAATCCCCCATATCAATTCGAGCATTGGGACGGTTAGGCGGAATAATGACCACCTCCAAACTATAAATTTGCTGAAACTCAAATGCTTCGGTGTCGGCTGTGCCTGTCATCCCCCCCAATTTGTCATAAAGGCGGAAGTAATTTTGAAATGTAATGGATGCCAACGTCTGATTTTCATGCTGAATCGGCACACCTTCTTTGGCTTCTACCGCTTGATGCTGACCATCAGACCAACGTCGTCCCGGCATGGTACGCCCAGTAAACTCATCAACTATCACAACCTTCTTATTTTGTACCAAATAATGTACGTCTCGCTGAAACAAGGTATAAGCACGCAATCCAGCATTAATATGGTGCATCAAGCTGATATTTGACGTGTCGTAAAGACTTTCACCTTCCTGTAATAAGCCTGCATCCAAAAGCATATTTTCAATACGTTCATGCCCTTCTTCGGTGAGGTGAACCTGGCGACTTTTTTCATCAAGTGAGTAATCACCTGGCCCATCATTCTCCTCGCCCTCTTGACTACCTTCTTGCTTTTCCTGTTCAGTCAGCTTGGGAATCAGTTCGTTAATTTTTTTATAGAGTTCCGAGCTATCTTCCGCAGGACCAGAAATAATCAGTGGCGTACGTGCTTCATCAATTAAAATTGAATCTACTTCGTCAATAATGGCAAAAAACGGCTCTCTCTGAACCTTATCTTCTGGGCTAAAAGCCATATTGTCGCGCAGATAGTCGAAGCCAAACTCATTATTGGTGCCGTATGTAATATCCGAAGCGTAAGCCGCACGTTTAGTTTCAGAATCCTGACCCGAAAGAATAATGCCAGTGGTTAAACCTAAGAATTCATACAGAGGCATCATCCATGTCGCATCGCGCTGAGCCAAATAATCATTGACAGTAACAACATGAACACCTTTGCCCAGCAGTGCATTTAAGTAAACTACCAATGTCGCCATCAGCGTTTTACCTTCACCCGTACCCATTTCCGAGATTTTACCCTCATGCAGCACAACCGCTCCGATGAGCTGCACATCAAAATGGCGCATATTCAGCACCCGTTTACTCGCTTCACGCACGACGGCAAAAGCCTCGGGTAGGATATCGTCCAGCGTTTCACCACTTTCCAGACGCTGCTTAAGTATCGGCGTTTTTTCTTGCAGTTCCTGGTCAGATAGTTCAACGTATGCGTCTTCAAACACATTAATCTTTTCAACCGTTTTTCGAATCTTTTTTAATAACCGCTCATTACGGTTGCCAAAAACTTTACTAAAAAATCCGCTTATCATTTAATTGACCAATATCCAAAAAAGTTATATTTATTAATATCTCTATATAGGCAGAGCTATAAATCTCAACCCTTGAAAAGCAAACAGTCCGTATGAAATCACCAAAACCGATCAACAAACTACTCTTCGGCTCATCAAAGGAGATTAAAGGGCTACTTGATCGTGCCAGTTATTTAAATGAACTGACCCGTTATTTACGCACTATTTTACCAGAGGCCGTTGCACCTCATTGCCAAGTTGCCAACATTAAAATGAACCGTAGCAATATGAATCTTGTACTCATTACAGACTCGCCCGCTTGGAGCACCAAGGTTCGATTCTACCTTCCCACCATTCTGGCTCATATGAAAAAACGCCCAGAACTGCAGCAGCTAAACTCAGTACGAATCAAAACCCGACCTCGGGAATATCATGTCGAGGATGAGCAAATAAGAGTCGTACATATGTCCAGCGAGAGTGCTCACCTCATCGCACAAGCAGCCAATAGCACACAAGATAAAACCTTAAAAGCCGCACTTAAAAGGCTATCAAACCGAGGTCGAAACAGCCTGGGGTAACATAATAACCCGCTACAACTCATTCATTGCCGGCATATATTGAACAGGTGCGTGTTCATCGTCTTTAAAAGTGACCATTTCCCAAGCACTTTCATCTGACACCAATGCACGCAACAATTTATTATTTAAATGGTGCCCCGACTTATAGCCTGTAAATTCACCAATCAAGCTATGTCCGAGTAAATAGAGATCACCAATCGCATCAAGCACTTTATGCTTTACAAACTCATCATCGTAACGAAGGCCATCCTCGTTTAAAATGCGTTGCTCATCCATAACTATGGCATTATCCGAGCTACCACCCAATGCTAATTTATTTTTTTGCAGCATTTCCAAGTCACGCATAAAGCCAAAAGTACGTGCACGACTCACCTCTTTAACAAAAGCTGTTGAGGAAAAATCCACCTCAGCTTTCTGCGCTCGACCTCGAAAAGCAGGGTGATCAAAGTCAATTGAAAATGAGACTTTAAAGCCATTAAAAGGGGTAAACTTTGCCCATTTTTCACCATCATGAACCGTGATAGATTTTTTAATACGAATAAACTGCTTAGGCGTATCTTGCTCCGCAATACCGGCAGATTGAATTAAAAATACAAACGGCCCAGCACTGCCATCCATAATAGGCACTTCAGATGCACTTAATTCTATATAAGCATTATCAATACCCAAGCCTGACAGGGCCGACAATAGGTGCTCCACAGTAGAAATACGCACATCACCTTTAATTAAGGTTGTCGAAAGCTGTGTATCCCCAACATTTTCAGGACATGCTGTTATTTCAACGGGCACATCAAAATCAACACGGCGAAATACAATACCGGTATCTGCAGCAGCAGGCTTCAAAGTCAGATACACTTTCTCGCCTGTGTGCAACCCAATTCCTGTGGCTCGAATCGTATTTTTCAGTGTTCGTTGTTTGATCATTGCCAACATCCTCACAGCAATCAGAGTTTAAGTATATACAGTTATAACCAAGCCTAAAAAACCCGCAAAATGTTAGCACACACCTCTAGTTAAACCTAATATTCCTTAATCTGCCTGCCTACGTAAAAATGCTGGGATTTCCAGATATTCCAAGTTATCATGATCCAGATGATCTTGATTCACTTTGGACGCTCTCTTGGAGTTAAGTGCTCTAAATTCAAGATTACCATGGTTAACTGCATCTTTAGTATTCAAACGAACGGTCTCAAGCTCAACTTTGGCAACCACTTCATGCGCAGGTTTTTCCGGCGTAACAGTAACAGGCTCACTTCTCTTAACCACTCTGGTATTTACAAGGTCAACTTTTTCTTCTTCAACTCGGTTGGGAGCTGAGCTATCAAGCCCAGTTGCTACAATTGTTACACGCAACTCATCTTCCATTTCGGGTTCTAGAACGGTTCCTACAACAACCGTAGCTCCATCGGATGCCAACGCTCTGGCGGTATTACCAATCTCTTCAAACTCACCCATGGACATATCCAGGCCTGCAGTAATATTGACCAACATACCGCGAGCACCTGACAAGTTGACATTTTCAAGGAATGGGCACGACATCGCCGCTTCAACAGCCTCTTTGGCACGATTTTCACCTTGTGCGACTCCAGAACCCATCATTGCCACGCCCATTTCAGACATAACCGTACGTACATCGGCAAAATCAACATTCATCATACCGTGCTTGGTAATTAACTCAGAAACACCCTGCACTGCATCCTTTAAAACATCATTTGCTTTTTTAAAGGCATCCAGCAGTGAAGCACTTTTTCCCAGCACCGCCAGTAGACGAGAGTTAGGAACAATAATGAGCGAATCAACATATTTAGAAAGTTCAGCAATCCCTTCATCTGCAATAGACGCTCGCTTTGGCCCCTCAAAAGGAAAAGGCTTGGTCACAACACCGACCGTTAAAATACCGAGCTCTTTTGCACACTCAGCAACAATAGGAAGCCCACCAGTACCGGTTCCTCCGCCCATACCCGCCGTCAAAAACACCATATCAGCTCCGCTAAGAACTTCCATGATACGTTCACGATCCTCTTTTGCAGCCTCACGTCCGATTTCAGGGTTTGCACCCGCTCCCAAACCTTTAGTAATACTGTTACCCAATTGCAAAATTGTTTTTGCGGAAGAGTTTTTTAATGCCTGAGCGTCGGTATTTGCACTAATAAACTCAACCCCATCGATCCCCTCCAGCACCATATGGTCAATAGCATTGCCACCACCACCACCTACACCAATCACTTTGATCACTGCACTTTGTGTACATGTATCTACGAATTCAAACATTTTCAATCCCCCTTAAACTAAAAACAATTGTAGCCCATCACTTAAAGTGAGCTGCACTAAAAACTACCGTGAAACCAATTTTTTATTTTTGCCCAAAAACTACCATGGCTATTTTTCACGTTATCCATACTATCTTCCTGATCCATCTGTTGATGACCAAATAACAAAAGCCCAACCGCTGTAGCATAAATCGGGTTTTTTACAACATCTGACAAACCAGACACATGCGAAGGAATGCCAATCCGTACTGGCTGATGAAAAACTTCTTCTGCTAATGTCGCCAACCCCTCTACCTTGGAACTTCCCCCTGTTAGAACAATGCCTGCCCCTAACAGATCATCATAACCACTGCGCCGGAGCTCTGCCTGTATTAGCTGCATAAGCTCTTCATAACGTGGCTCCACAACTTCAGCCAATATTTGATGGGTCAAAATCCGTGGAGGCCGATCCCCCACAGCAGGAACTTCAATCTCTCTCTCTGGATCAGCCAACTGCGCTAAAGCGCATGCGTGTTTAACTTTGATCTCTTCAGCGTATCTCGTCGGCGTGCGCAACGCGACCGCAATATCATTAGTCACCTGATCTCCTGCGATCGGTATCACCGCTGTATGACGAATTGCACCATTGGCAAACACGGCTATATCAGTGGTTCCACCACCAATATCAACCAGACAAACACCCAGTTCTTTCTCATCTTCCCTCAAAACAGCACAGCTAGAAGCTAACTGTTCAAGAATAAGATCTTCAACTTCAAGACCACAACGATGCACACATTTTTCAATATTTTGTGCCGCGCCTGATGCTGCGGTAACTAAATGAATATTGGTTTCCAGGCGCACGCCAGCCATCCCTATCGGTTCATGAATCCCCTCTTGTTTATCAATGATATATTCTTGAGGAATCACATGGATAATCTGTTGATCACTCGGCATATTTAAAGTGCTGGCCGAATCCACAACGCGGGAGACATCATTTTGCGTGACCTCTTTATCACGAATAGCCACCATACCCTGTAAATTAAAACTACTAATATGATTACCTGCAATCCCCACATAAACGGTATTAATCTGGCATCCCGCCATCAATTCAGCCGCTTCTATTGCTCGCTGAATTGAACCCGCCGTTGATTCCAGGTTAACCACAACACCTTTCTTCATTCCTCGTGAAGGACAAGTCCCTTCGCCAATAATACTTAACGTACCATCCGCACCGACTTCACAAACAATAGCGACGACCTTTGTAGTTCCAATATCCAAACCGACTATTAAATTTTTTTCAGATTTTTTTGACATAGATGCGTACACGCTCAAACAAATTGCTTAAGCTTTTGTGGCCTCCTCTGTTTGCTCTAACCATTCAATTGAAAAACCATTGCTGTATCGCAGGTCAACCTGCTTTACTTCCCCCCCTTCCAACTGAGGATACCAACGCACAAAACGCTGCAAACGCTGCTCACTTTCTGTTCGCCCTAAAATCAACGTCATACTGTTATTCAGAGTGATATGCCAGGCATGTCTCTCGTCAAGTTTAATTTGTACAATACTCAAACCCAACTGGGATATCGTTTCTTTGTTATTTTGATAATATTGGGTCATCTCTAAAGCATGATCCACATCCCCGGAAAATATCACCAGACTCTCGGGAAAAGTACTCTCTTCTGGAGAAAAATGTACACCTGACTCATCAAGCAATCCTCCATCCTCCCAACGAGCAACCGCTTTATGTTCAACGACCTTCACATACAGCTCATCAGGCCATACACGCTCTATATTTACCGCAGCAATCCATGGCATTGTCATCAAATCACTTTTTACCGTATCAGTATCAATTTTCAAAAACCCCTGTTCTGCATAATTTGCAACAACTTGCCTTATTTGATCCGCATCAATATGACGAAACTCACTTTCAACCTGAATATTTTTCAACGGCATTGTTTGTGGGTCTGACAACATAACCAAACCCCACATAACAACACTCACGGAGGCTACAAAAACAGCCCCTCGCTTAAGCCAACCAGGTTTCAACCACTGACGTTTTTCTCGCTCAACAGCGTTGCGCTGGTTTGTTTTTTTTCGCTTATTACGCAAACTCATGCTGTTGCACCTTCTAAAATACGCCATACCAAATCATTAAATTCAATTCCCACCGCTTTGGCAGCCATAGGTACCAGACTATGATCTGTCATTCCAGGCACAGTATTCACTTCTATCAACCAAGGGTTGCCCGCTTCATCAAGCATGAAATCAACTCGCCCCCAACTTCGGGCGGCCACGGAATTGAACGCTTTTACTGCCAGTGCTTGAAGTTGAATTTCTATCTCTGCAGATAAACCCGATGGGCAAAAAAACTGAGTATTATCCAGCTCATATTTTGCTGCATAATCATACAACCCATCACAAGGGCTAATCCCTATCAATGGCAGTGCCTCGCCTTCAAGAATGGTCGCCGTATACTCATTGCCTTCGACCCAGCACTCAGCCATCACATATTCATCAAACTTTAATGCTGTTTGCCATGCCGCTTCAATTTGATTTTCAGTGGTGACTTTACTAATTCCAAAACTGGAACCTTCATGAGCAGGCTTTACCACCAGCGGCAAACCTAATTTTTTCACCGCACGAGTGCAAGCATCAATACTATCTAAAATACAAAAATCAGGCGTCGGTAACTCCGCCCCTTTCCATAACATTTTACAACGCACTTTATCCATACTGATGGCACAACCTAAAACACCACTTCCCGTATAAGGGATCTCCAATGTTTCCAAAGCACCTTGCAACAATCCATCTTCGCCACCGCGCCCATGCAGTGCAATAAAAGCTCGATCAAAAGATTCATTGACAAGTTTCTGCAGCAACGGAACCGCACCCATCGCAGTATCAATTAAAACAGCATCAACACCGCGTGTGCGCAGAGCCTGCCATACGGCACTGCCACTTTTCAGTGAAATATGAGCCTCAGCTGAACTTCCACCCGCCAAGACAGCAACACGCCCAAAATCTGCAGGATGATCTATTTTATTTTGTCGCTCATCAATCATGAACTGACCCCTACAATACGCACTTCAGTTTTCAACCGTACATCACACTGTTTTTCAACCGTTGTTACAATCAAATTTATTAACGACTCTATATCTGCCGCAGTCGCATGACCTTTGTTGATAATAAAATTGGCATGTTTATCAGAGACCATAGCCCCGCCTAGAGAGTGCCCTTTTAAACCACACATCTCTATCAATCGCCCCGCATGGTCGTTATCAGGGTTTCTGAATACTGAACCACAACTCGGCAAACCAATGGGTTGTGCTGCGTTACGCTGTTCAAGCAACTTTTTAATACGAACCATGGCCAGAGCGCTATCGCCGATTTTCAATTTTAACCGTGCCGCAATGAACCACTCATTTTCAGGCCCCTCAACATGACGATAAGAGTAGCGATACTCATCACTTGATCGCCATACTCGTTTTCCAAAGCGATTTATCACTTCAACTTGCTCTACGAGTGGCCAGATTTCTCCACCAAAAGCCCCCGCATTCATTGTCAGTGCGCCACCCATTGTGCCCGGTATTCCTGCAAGAAACTCTGCACCTGTTAGCCCGGATTTCACACAAAATCGTGCCAGTTTTGCACAGGAAGCGCCGGCACCCACATCAACATGCAGCGCATCTGTTTTTCTGATTGTATTCAATACACCCGTCATACAGATCACCGTACCTTTAATACCTCCGTCACGAACCAGCAAGTTACTACCCAAACCAAACCAAAACAGATTCTCACCTGCAGGCAATTGTTCAAGAAATAGTACAAGGTCGTCGATATCAGCAGGAATATAAAAATTCTCAGCCATCCCGCCTACGCGCCATGAAGTATGGCGAGACATCGGCTCTTCAATTAGAAGCTGGCCTCGTTGCTCTTGTAGTCTCTGTGCTGAATTCATAAACATCAACCTAGCAAACTTTGTGCCAGTGTAGCTGCTACGGCACCAATATTACCCGCCCCCATCGTCAAAACAATATCACCATCAGCAAGCAGCACTTTCAAAGCATCCGGCAACTCACTCACATTCTCAACAAAAACAGGATCGACATGACCGCGTAAACGGATCGCCCGAGAAAGTGCTCGACCGTCGGCTCCAGAAATAGGCTCCTCGCCTGCCGCATAAATATCCAACAGAACCAAAACATCGATGGCAGAAAGCACTTTTGCAAAATCTTCAAACAAGTCTCTCGTGCGAGTATAACGATGTGGCTGAAACACGACGACGACACGCCGCCCTGGCCAGCCTTTTTTAACCGCATTTAAAGTGGCTGAAATTTCACTGGGATGATGTCCGTAGTCATCAATATGCAACACTCGACCTTGTGCAACTTCAATGTCACCATTGACTTGCATACGCCGTCCAATGCCTTGGAAATCTGCCAATGATTTTTGAATCGCCAAACCATCAACCCCTAACTCGTGAGCGACAGCAATCGCTGCCAGTGCATTCAATACATTGTGCTTCCCTGCCATATTCAACGTAATATCAAGCAATGGCTCTCGAGTAGAAAAGGTGACTTTAAATGTACATTTCCCTTGATTTTGTTCAAGATCAAAGGCTCGAATATCCGCATTTTCATCAAAACCATAGGTCAATAGTGGTCGATTCAGAGATGGCAATAGTTCATGAATCACAGGGTCATCAATACACATCACAGCAAGGCCATAAAAAGGCAGATGGTGCAGAAACTCAGTAAACGCGTGCCTTAGACGGCTAAATTCACCGCCATACGTTCCCATATGATCGGCATCAATATTCGTCACAACCGCTAACATAGGCTGCAAATAGAGAAACGACGCATCACTTTCATCCGCTTCAGCAACCAAGTATCGCCCAGTACCCAGCTGTGCATGTTTACCCGCGCTGTTAAGTTTCCCACCAATCACATAAGTGGGATCCAAGCCACCTTCCGCCAATACTGTTGCAATCAAACTTGTCGTGGTTGTTTTACCATGTGTACCCGCCACTGCAATTCCATAGCGAAAGCGCATCAGTTCAGCAAGCATTTCAGCACGAGGTACGACAGGGATGCGTTGTTCATTGGCTGCAATCAATTCAGGATTTTCCTGACTTACTGCTGTTGACACAACAACAGCATCACTTCCAGAAACAGCTTCCGCTTGGTGACCAATAAAAATTCGAGCACCTAAATCACCGAGACGTTTGGTCATCGCCCCTTGCTGAATATCTGAACCTGAAACTTCATAGCCCAAATTCAGAAGAACTTCAGCAATCCCCCCCATGCCAACACCACCAATACCGACAAAATGAATGCGCCTTATACGTCGCATTGGCTCCAAAATAATCTGTTGTTGTGTCTGTTTTTCTCTGATCATTGAGCCCCACCTTGACTGCAGCCGACACCCTCTTCTGCAAGCGTTCGGCATAACGACGCAACCGATTGAGTTGCATCAAGTTTTGCCATATTTCGTGCCGTTTGAGCCATCTCAAGCAACTCGACTCGATCCAAAGAGCCAATTAATTGACACAAACGTTCACTGCTCAATTGGTTTTGCGGCAATAATTTGCCGCCTCCGGCTGAAACCAGATAGTTTGCATTGTGTGTTTGATGGTCATCAACCGCATAAGGGTAAGGCACAAGAATGGATGCAACACCCGCTGCGGCCAGCTCGGAGACCGTCAACGCGCCCGCACGACACAGAACAACATCGGCCCATGCATATGCCGCGGCCATATCATCAATAAAAGCCTCAATACGACCTTTAACATTCATTTTACGATATTGCGACTGAGCTTCTTCAATATTACGTGACCCCGCTTGATGCCAAACATCAATCGACGGCACATCACCACCTTGCTCTTTAGCAAGCAATGCTAAAGCGGCTGGAACCACTTCATTAAAAATAGCAGCCCCCAAACTTCCACCAATCACCAACAAACGTAATGCACCCTCGCGATTTTCAAAACGTTTTTTCGGTTCAGGTAAACGACTAATCTCCGCACGTACTGGGTTACCTAAATGAATGGCATCAGGTAATACATCAGGAAATGCTGTCACTACCTTTGTTGCCACATGTGCCAAGAGACGATTTGTCATTCCTGCCACGGCATTCTGTTCATGAATAACCAAAGGTTTGCGTAATAACCAAGCCACCAACCCACCAGGCCCAGCAACGAACCCACCCATTCCCAGCACAACCATCGGACGGTGATACATCAAAATTTTCAATGCCTGGCTCAGTGCAATTAACAATCGAAACGGTGCCAGTACCAAACTGAACAGACCTTTCCCACGTAAACCCGAGATACTGACCCATTCGATTTGAATTCCCGCTTTAGGTACAATTTGCGCTTCTAAACCCGAGCGCGTACCCATCCAGATTATTTCAGCGCCTTGGGCGCGTAACTCATTTGCAACCGCCAGTGCCGGAAACACATGCCCACCGGTGCCACCGGCCATGATCAGAATCCGCATCGGTGTATAATTTTTAAGCGGTGATGCATTCATGCTGACTGCTCCTGCTTTTTCACATGTCCACGCACTTCGTAATCAATACGTAGCAAAAGCGCCACTGCAATACAGGTCACAATCAAACTACTGCCACCATAACTCATCAATGGCAAAGTCAACCCCTTAGTGGGCAGCATTCCCATATTCACACCCAGATTCACAAAAGCCTGTAAACCAAACCACAAACCCAGGCCATGTGCTAAATGAGCTTCAAATACTTTTTTTATTCGAAGTGCTCGCTGGCCAATATCAAAAGCCCGCCAAACAATAAAGCCAAATAACAAAATAACAACCACCGACCCCACAAGCCCTAACTCTTCAGCCAGTGTTGCATATAGAAAATCAGTGTGTGCTTCAGGCAAATAAAACAGTTTCTGTACACCGCCGCCCAAACTAACACCAAACCACTCTCCCTGCCCAAAAGCGATCAATGCTTGAGTTAACTGAAAACCGCTATCAAATGGATCCGCCCATGGGTTAAGGAACGTTGTCAAACGCTCCCAGCGGTAAGGGGAAAAAACCGCCAATAAAACCATTGCCAAAGCAATCAATGCGATCAGTAAAAAGAACTGGCCAAAACGCACTCCGGACAAGAACAGCATGCCCAAAGCCGTTGCCATAATGATGACTGTTGCTCCAAAGTCAGGTTCCAGCAACAACAAAACACCAAAAACTGAAAGAATTCCCATCGGTTTTAAAAAACCAGTAAATGAGCCTCTCACCTCCTCAGCATGTCGCACTAGATAGCCCGCCATATAGATGGGCACAACAAGTTTTACAAATTCTGAGACTTGAAAATTAAAAGGCCCCATCGGTAGCCAGCGCGAACTGCCGTTCACTGTTTTTCCAACATCAGGAATTAACACCGCAACAAGCAAAACAGCACTGACCAACAGTAATATAAAGCCGATATGTTGCCACAGTTGCAGTGGAAGCTTGAAAACAGCGACAGCAAAAACTCCACCCACTACAACGAACAGTAACTGTCGAGATAGATAGTGAAACGGATTTCCAAACTTACTCTCACTGATTCCCATGGAAGTCGAAGCCACCATGACAATACCCAGCCCCAGCAGGATGAGAATACTGAATAACAGCTCATAATCCAGCAGCTGGGATGAACGTGAACCTGTCATACTGACAGCACTCATACCACACCTCCTGAATCAATCTTCAGAAAATTTTTAACGGCTATTACAAAACTCTCACCACGTGCAGCAAAACCACTAAACATATCAAAACTGGCACATGCAGGAGAGAATAAAACTGTATCGCCTTTTTGAGCCAATTGATGCGCTTGCAGAACAGCATTTTCTAGTGAGTCTGAGTGTTTGAGGATCGAACAACCCTCAAGTGCATCTGCAATAAGAGGCGCATCTTGTCCAATCAAAATAACGCCTCGCACCTTTTCAGACACAACTTCACGCAGTGGTGAAAAATCAGCTCCTTTTCCAACACCGCCAGCTATCAATACTACCTTTCCGGGCATTCCCTTAAGTGCTGCAAGCGTCGCGCCCACATTGGTGCCTTTGGAGTCATTAATCCAAGTCACACCCTCTTTTTCTGCGACCAATGAAGTTCGATGAGGCAGCCCTTTAAAGTCACGTAATGCACCAAGCATCGCAGGCATGGGTAGTTTAAGCGCCGAGCCCAACGCCAGTGCTGCCAGTGAATTTAAAAGGTGATGTTGGCCTTGTAGAGGTAAGCTCGACACAGGCAACAAATGTTCGGTTCCCTTCATTAACCAAAGCTCGTGTTGATACTGCTCTACACCAAAATCATCATCTGCCCGTTTTGATTGTTTCAGACCAAATCGTACCAGCTTACGAGTGGCAGCAAAACTTTGCTGAAAACGAGGCTCATCCGCATTGATCACGATCACACCATCACCGTGATATATTCGTCGTTTAGCTACTAAATAACTCTTTTCACTGTCGTATCTGTCCAAATGATCTGGGCTAATGTTTAAAATTACTGCCGCAGCAGGATTCAGTGAAAATGTAGTTTCCAGCTGAAAACTGGAAAGCTCCAGCACATAACAATCAGGTTTATCCTGCTCAAGAAGATCCAGTATAGGAATGCCTAAATTACCCCCCAAAATAGCAGTGCGATTCGCTTGTTTGAACATCTCCCCAACCAGCGTCGTGACACTGCTTTTACCATTCGAACCCGTAATTGCAATCACGGGAGCCGTTGCATATCGAGCAAACAACTCAATATCACCAATCACAGGCACACCAAACGCTACCGCTTCGCTAATCTCAGGCGTATCCAGTGGCACACCGGGGCTAACCACAAGTAATTCTGCTGTACAAAATAGTGCTTTATCAAAACCACCGACACAAATATCAGCGCCTGGAACTCTCTCTTGAAGCTCAATCAGGCAAGGGGGTTCATTTCTGCTATCTACAACAGTCACATGCACGCCTGATCTCTCAAGAAAACGAGCACATGACAAGCCTGTTTTACCTAGTCCAATCACAACCGCAGACTCAGGTAAAGCTGTCACCTTCTCCTCTGAGGTTCTGACCATTGTTTCTTGAGAGTCATTGTTTGTCATATTCATCAACGTAACTTCAGTGTCGATAAACCAATTAAAACCAGTATGACGGTGATAATCCAGAACCGTACAATCACACGTGGCTCAGGCCAGCCTTTTAATTCATAATGGTGATGCAGTGGTGCCATGCGAAAAATACGCTTACCGGTCAACTTATAAGAGGCTACCTGCAATATGACTGAAACAGCCTCCATCACAAAGATGCCTCCCATAATAAATAGCACTAACTCCTGCCTGACGACAACCGCTAAAACACCTAAAGCTGCCCCCAGACCCAGCGCGCCCACATCACCCATAAATACCTGGGCGGGATAAGCATTAAACCAGAGAAAACCCAGCCCAGCCCCAGCCAATGCGCCACAAAAAACAACCACCTCACCCACGCCTCGGATATAAGGAATTCCCAGATATTCTGCAAACTTGATATGCCCTGTCACATAAGCAAAAATTCCAAGAGCCACACACACCATCACTGTAGGCAAAATAGCCAACCCATCCAGTCCATCGGTCAGATTCACGGCGTTACTGGTGCCAACGATGACAAAATAGGACAATACAATAAAACCGACCATTCCCAACTCAAAAGCAAAGTCTTTAAAAAATGGGATAATAAGCGTTGTTTCAGCAGGACTTGAAGCACTAAAATATATAAAGCATGCAATGCCTAATGCAGCAATGGATTGCCATAAATATTTCTGCGAGGCAGAAAGCCCTTTGCTGTTTCCGTAGACCAGCTTTTTATAATCATCCACCGCACCAATAATGCCAAACAGCAAAGTTGTAACCAACACAATCCAGACAAACCGATTACTGAGGTCTGACCATAAAAGTGTGCTAATTGCGATTGTCACAATAATCAGCGCACCCCCCATCGTCGGAGTACCCGCTTTACTGAAGTGACTTTCAGGGCCATCGTCGCGTATATTTTGGCCAATCTGATGAAAGCTTAACTTTCGAATCATATAAGGCCCCACGATGAATGAAATAATCAAAGCCGTCAGCACACCAAGAATTCCACGCAGTGTCAGGTATTGAAAAACACTGAAGCCACTATGAAACTGTGTCAAATATTCGGTCAGGTACAACAACATACTGTTTATATAACTCCTTTGTATAAAGCCTGGACAACAGTTTCCAGACGACTACTACGTGAAGCTTTCACTAATACAACCACATCTGTTTTTAATTTCCCGATTAAATCAGCTTGCAACTGTCCAAGTAACTGCTCTCTGTTTTCAAAATAAAATCCATTTTCACCAAACCCTTCTACGGTTGAGCTGCTCAGCTCGCCTGTCGCATATAAAAACTCAATGCCCAATTCACGGGCTTGAACTCCAATTTCTTTATGTAGTTTTTTTGCTGTGTCACCGAGCTCAGCCATATCGCCCAAAACCAATACTCGCTGCTTTCCTGTCAATTGTGACAACAATAACAGTGCGGCTTGAACCGATGCAGGGTTTGCATTGTAAGAGTCGTCAATTACAGTCAAACCATGCCTACACTCTTTAACATTTAAGCGTCCTTCAACGGCACCTGCTTCCTCCAACCCTTTTTTGATCACAGCCAAATCAATGCCGACGGCCAGACATGCCGCCGTCGCAGCCAAAGCATTTTTCACATTATGCAAACCAGGCAATGGCAAATTAATCGGGATACTCCCCGCTGGCGTTGTCATACGAAAACTTGTGTTCTGAAGCGCAGCATTTGAAGAGCCATCATCGACATAGGCATGAACATCAGCTGAGCCATTCAAACCAAAACTGATCCAGCGCCGTACGCCCGCACGCTTACACCATGTTTTATAAAAGGGATCATCCGCATTCAAAATGGCAATACCATCGGGGCCTAACCCTTCAATAATCTCACCTTTTGCTGTCGCTACATCTTCAATTGTCTTAAAGCCTTCCAGATGAGCAGGGGCTGCATTATTAAGAATCGCCACAGCAGGCTGAGCCAGGCGACTTAAGTATGCGATCTCCCCTGAATGATTCGCACCCATTTCAATAACAGCAAATTGATCTGTTTGTCGCAATGACAGTAGCGTTAAAGGAACACCCAGTTCGTTATTCAAGTTCCCTTTTGTCGCTAATACTTGACCGCACTGCCTTAAAATTGAGGCCACAAGCTCTTTAACTGTGGTTTTTCCATTACTGCCCGTGATCGCGATAAATGGTATTTCAAAACGTGTTCGCCAGCTCGCGGCTAACTTACCCAAAGCCACTTGAGTATCAGCCACAACGACATGAGGCAATTGGCAATCTATTTGTTGCGACACCAATGCCGCAACAGCGCCTTGTTCTTGCGCTTTTTCTATATAATCATGTCCATCAAAATTTTCACCGCTCAGGGCAACAAACAGGCCATTTGAAACTTGAGTACGACTGTCTGTAGTGACACATTGGAACAGACAGTCACTTCCAATTAATTTCCCATCTACAGCGCTGGCAACTTCTGATAAATGCATGTTCATCAAGCGGCCTCCTTTAACGCTGCAACCACTTGTTCACAATCATTGAACGGCGCTGCTTCACCATTAATAAGCTGATAATTTTCATGCCCCTTACCTGCAATCAACACCATATCATTGGCGGCAGCATGACTTATGGCATAGTGAATCGCCTCACCGCGATCACTCATTACTTTCACTTGCTCAGGCGATTTTATTCCCTGCAAGATATTTTCAGTAATAGTCTCAGCACGTTCAAAACGAGGGTTATCATCGGTAATCACAATCTGGTCAGCATACTGCTCAGCAACAGCCCCCATTTCCGCTCGCTTACCCTTATCTCGATCACCGCCACAGCCAAAAACACACCAAAGAGTTCCACCGCAATGCAACCTCAGCGCTTGCAATACCTGCATCAAAGCATCTGGAGTGTGTGCAAAATCAACTATAACTAATGGCAACCCCTGCTGGCCACCCAAAGACTCCATACGCCCAGGCACAGCTTTAAGGTGAGCCAAACGATAAATTGCATCATTAAGGGAAATTTTTAGTGATAACAAAACAGTCAGCACCGCCAATAAATTGCTGGCATTAAAACGACCCAACAACGGACTATTCAACTCACCTTGACCCCAAGGTGTTTTCACTTGCATCGTCAAGCCACTGGACATCAACGCCAAGTCATAACCCTGAACATTACTTTCAACATCCGATAAACCATAACTCAAACATTTAACTTTTCCAGGCGATTTTTCAGATAACTCATGAAGCAGTTCTCGTCCGACCGAATCATCTGAATTAATCACAGAAAAACGCAACCCAGGCATAACAAACAGACGTTTTTTTGTATTGGCATAACTGACCAAATCACCGTGATAATCAAGATGATCACGGCTCAAGTTAGTAAACAGAGCCACATCAAATTGAACCCCTGAAATTCGGTGCTGCTGTATACCGTGTGATGACACCTCCATGATCACATGCGATACGCCTTGGTCACGCATCTGTGCCAATAACTGCTGCAATTTAATAGCGTTTGGTGTTGTATGTGTTGTACTTTTTAATGAGCCGTAAATGCCATTACCCAATGTTCCAATCACACCACAAGACAGTCCACTGTCATGCAATGCTTGAGCTGTAAAGTGACAACACGACGTTTTACCGTTGGTTCCAGTAATGCCTACCACGGTCATATCCGTTGATGGGTCATCATAAAAACGGCTTGCAATCACCCCTGCCTTCGCACTTAATTCTGGAAATGCTAAAACAGGGACAGACAAGTCATTCAGCTCTTTTTCTGATACGCCCTCAGGTACAGGTGTTTCATAGAGTATTGCCACAGCACCCATCTGTATGGCTTGCTCAATAAAGTGATGCCCCTGACTCATCTCACCCGAACATGCTAAAAATAGAGAGCCTGACTGAACATTTCGACTGTCCATTGTGATACTAGAAACATCACAATCCACGATGCCATCTACTGACAGATCACCATTCAATAAAGTCTGAAGTTTTATTATAGAGTGCTGTTTCATCGCACACCCGCCAGAGAAGACTCGGACACTTCAGAGCCCAGCACCATATGAGCATCCAGTGATTCCAGATGATCTGGTGCAATATCCATCAAACGAAGTGCCCCTGACATCACATTAGAAAAGACAGGTGCCGCAACAATTCCGCCATAATAGTCTTCATTACGTGGCTCGTTAACTACCACCACCATCACGAGTCGTGGATCACTCGCAGGTGCCATTCCGGCAAACAGTGAAAGATATTTATCATCGCTATACCCAGACTTTGATGACTTTTTCACCGTCCCTGTTTTACCGGCAATGCGATATCCAGGCACTTGCGCTCGTATTGCAGTTCCCCCATCAGCGACAACATCTTCCATCATGCTCCGTAAACGTACGGCTGTTTCTGCCTGGAATACACGTTCACTGACAGGCGTATCATTAATCACAGTAAATGATACCGGCTTAATCAAACCATCATCAGCCAACACCGAATAGGCACGCGCCAACTGCAGTGGAGTCAACGATAATCCATAACCAAATGATAAAGTCGCACGCTCCGCTTCACGCCAACGCCCGGGATAACTCAACCAACCATCCGCTTCCCCAGGAAATCCACTTCCCGTAATCATGCCTAAACCCACGTCAGAAAAGGTCTGCCATAACAGCTCAGACTCTAGCGACAAGGCAATTTTACTCATCCCAATATTGCTTGATTTACTGATGATGGTGCTGACATCAATCAACCCGTAATTCTTAATATCTCGCACCGTCAGATGCTTATTGACTCTAAAATAACCAGGAGCCGTATTAATTTGTGTTGTAGGCAAATAGCGTCCCGTTTCTAAAGCCGCCGCAACCACAAAAGGCTTGATGGTGGATCCTGGCTCAAAAATATCCGTTACAGCACGATTACGTAAAGCACTCCCTTTGCGAGATGACCAGTCATTCGGGTTATATGAGGGGGAGTTGACCATCGCCAGCACTTCACCCGTTTTAACATCCAGCATAACAATTGATCCAGACACCGCATTGTGTTTGTCTATGGCTATTTGCAGTTCTCGATAGGCCAAATACTGTAACCGACGATCAATGCTCAGCTTTAAATCATTTCCAGGAACAGGCTCCTGCATACGATCAACTTTCTCAACGGCTCGACGCCGACTGTCCCGCAGCACCCTCTCTTTGCCATTGATGCCGCTTAAATAGGTATCGTAAGTTTTTTCCAGCCCTTCAAGACCATGATCCTCTATATTGGTAAAACCCGTCACATGCGCCATGACATCTGCCGTTGGATAATAGCGACGATATTCACGCTGAATATGAACGCCATCCAAACCAATTTTTTTTGCCCACTCGGCTTGGCTTGGCTCTATTTGCCGTTTTAAATAAACAAATGAGCTGTTACTGTATTTCTCTAGTAACTGATGGATTTTTGATACTTTCATATCCAGTATGTGCGCTAAATGCGGGAGCTGCTGAGACTCTGCATCAAGCTCCTGAGGGTTCGCCCAAACAGAATAGACCGGAGTACTCACCGCCAGTGGTTCACCAAAACGATCTGTAATCATGCCGCGATGAGAAACAATTACCACGGTACTTGAATGGTTCTTCGCCTTTCCCTGATAGAACTCTTTATTAAGAACCTGCAAATAAACTGCCCGCCCCATCAATGCAACAGCAAAAACACCTAACATAGCGAGCAACAATATTCTCCGCTGCTGGAGAATAGGTTGCGCTTTTATTTTTCTATTGCTCGCATTCATGGCTTAATAAAAACCACTGATTCTGTTGAGGGTGAGACCATGTCAAGCTTATTGCGTGCAACTCTTTCCACTTCAGAGTGCGCTGAGCGAGCCCCTTGCTCCAGCTGAAGCTGACCCCACTCAATTTCCAACTGATCTCCATCGACTTGTAAAGATTGCAATTTAAAAAACAACTGACGATGAGTATGCTTGCTATACACAACACCGATTGCAGACAGCAATACAGCTAGCATTAATGAAAAAAGTAATGCTTTTTCCCATGCAATCATATTGAAGCCCCCACTTTTTCAGCAACCCTCAACACTGCACTGCGTGCTCGTGGGTTTTGCGCCACCTCTTCGTCACTTGCACGAATCGCTTTACTGATCAGTTTAAGCTTGGGGTTTAGCTGTGACTGGGGAATGGGTAAATCAGGTGGAAAATCATCACCACGCGCCTGTTTACGCATAAAACGTTTAACAATCCGATCTTCCAGAGAGTGAAAACTGATAACAGATAAACGCCCACCCGGAGCCAGAACATCCAAAACTTGATCCAGGCAACTCTCCAAATCATCCAGCTCTTTATTAATGAAAATACGAATCGCCTGAAAACTACGTGTTGCGGGATGTTTTTTCTTCTCCCAACGCGGATTGGCTTCAGATATGATTTTTGACAACTGAGCTGTTGTTGTAATCGGCTGAGTCTCTCTGGAGGCAACAATCGCTTTAGCAATACGCTTGGCAAAGCGCTCATCGCCATATTTACGAAGTACCTGAGTAATATCATAAGCCTCTGCCGTCGCAAGAAACGAAGCAGCACTGATACCAGAGCTGGGATCCATACGCATATCCAATGGACCATCAGAGCTAAAACTGAAACCACGCATCGCATCATCCAACTGAGGAGATGAGACACCTAAATCAAGTAAAACGCCATTGATTTTTCCAGCAACACCCCATTCATGGGCATACCTTGCCAGCATAGCAAACGAACCCTGCGTAATAGAAAAACGGGGATCTGTACCCAGCTGATCCTGAGCCACTTTAAGCGCCTCAGGATCTTTATCGATAGCATACAAGCGACCACAATCATTCAGACGAGACAAAACAAGCGATGCATGGCCGCCTCGCCCAAATGTGCCATCGACATAAATCCCTTTACGCTCGACAGCCAGTCCATCCACCGCAGCATTCAGCAATACGGGTTGGTGAGAAAATTTTTTCATCATTGACTATAAAGATAACGATTCCAAATCACTCGAAAGTGGTTCGTCGACATCATTTTCAGACATCCACTCATCACAACTTGTCTGCCAGGTTTGCTCATTCCAGATTTCAAATTTATTGCCCTGACCAATCATCACGACACGTTTTTCAAGCTGAGCAAAACTACGCAGAGGTGAGGGCACTAAAATCCGGCCTGCACCATCCATATCACACTCAGTTGCATGGCCAATCAAAAGGCGCTGCAAACGACGTGCTTGTTTGTCCAGGCTGGGAAGTTTTATAAGCTTCCTTTCAATTTCTTCCCACTCCGCCAAAGGGTAAAGCAATAGACAAGGCGAGTTGTTATCCACAGTAAGTATCAACTGACCTTCATCACAATCAGCCAAGCGACCGCGATGCCTGGCAGGGATCGCCATGCGCCCCTTACCATCAAGATTCAGTGCTGAAACACCTCGAAACAACTCAACCTACTCCCATAATTACCCACATTTACCCACATACAACCACATTTCAACACTATATACCCCAATTAAATGCCACACAAGAAAAATCACCACTTTACATATAATCTATTACCAACAAAAATGATTAAATATACAAATCAAATAGTTAAATATATTATTGAATGTAAAAAAATACATAAAATACATGATTCATTGTTTATTAAGGTAAAAATAAATCCCACAAAAAAACCACATATAAATGTGGTTTTTTAATCACTATGAAGTATGAGCCTGCCTATAAAGGAAGAAATTATAACGCAGTTATTGGGCGTTAAAAGTCTAATTTACGGTATTTTTGAGTATAGCCTTGTGCAAGGCAGTGGTTGAGCCACTCTCTTAAAAATAGATTGACATCACGCTTCTCATTTTGAAAAGGGACTTTAGCTAAAATAAAGGGGTAAACAGCAAAAAATTTCGAATCTTGCTGACAAGCCACAACTTCGGCAAGCCGAGCATCATGGTAGATACGAATTTTTACAGAAGGATTTATAACAAACAGATCATGGCTTTTCAGATCATGACTCAGCGTGATGGAAGTGGTAAATTTACAGCGTTCAACAACAGAAACAGCCACCGTGCACGAACCACCGTCCAGCAGAAAAATTTCATCAGGAAGCTCTTTAAGCTCAGGAATGAGCTTGAGCAAAAGTCGATGATTAATTTCATAAACTCTTGCCCAGGAATAAAATCGACGTACTCGAACCCGATCATCAAGCCTCATTTTGGCTTCTATTCCTGTCTTGATGCAATTGCATCACGAATCTCTTTTTCCATGCGATCAACCAACTGTTCATTGGAAACTTTATGATCCGGTTTGCCATTGAGATAGATCAAGTTGGGCGTTCCCCCCGTCACAGCGACTTGAACTTCACGCGCCTCGCCAGGCCCATTCACTACACAGCCAATCACGGCAACATCCAAAGGCTCAATAATATCTTCCAGACGTGCTTCTAATGCATTTACAGTGCTAATCACATCAAAGTTCTGTCTTGAGCAGCTCGGACAAGCAATTAAATTAATCCCTTTACTACGCAAGTGAAGGCTTTTCAAAATATCGAAGCCCACTTTGATCTCCTGAACGGGATCAGCCGCCAGGGAAACACGTAACGTATCGCCGATTCCTTCAGCCAACAACATACCCAAACCAATTGCAGATTTGACAGTACCCGCACGAAAACCACCGGCTTCAGTAATTCCCAAATGCAGTGGCTGCTCAATTTGACTGGCCAGAATTCGATAAGCCGCAACAGTCATAAAAACATCAGAGGCTTTCAAGCTGATCTTAAAGTCTTGAAAATCATATTTATCAAGAAGATCAACATGCCGCATCGCCGAATCAACCATCGCTTGTGGCGTGGGTTCTTTGTAACGCTGAAGGAGTTCTTTTTCCAAAGAACCCGCATTCACTCCTATACGGATCGGAATATTATGCTCACGAGCACAATCAACCACGGCTTTAACACGATCATCACGCCCGATATTTCCAGGGTTAATGCGCAAACAATCCACTCCAAGCTCAGCAGCGCGCAATGCAATTTTATAGTCAAAATGAATATCAGCGACTAAAGGAACCTCAACCTCTTTACGAATGGCTCCCAAAGCTTCTGCGGCATCCATCGTCGGAATGGAAACACGTACGATATCAGCCCCCACACTCTCTAGCGCTCTAATTTGTGCCACGGTCGCCTGCACATCGCAGGTGTCCGTGTTGGTCATACTCTGAACTGAAATAGGCGCATCACCACCCACCGCGACAGAGCCAACATGAATTTTTCTGGATAACCGACGTTTGATCGTTGTTTTAAAGCTCATTGTTTATTCGCCTTGCCGCCTGTTTTTCCCAGTGTAAAGCGCGCCACACCCTCTTGAACATGAGGTGTTAAATCAAAGGGTTTATTGTTGTATTTAACTGTCACCCCAACAGCGAACCCCAAAATAACATCAAAAGGAGCAACACCCAACAATTTGATTTCGCTGCCACTTTTTGCCAAGCTAAAATATAAACGCTGCCCTGTTGCATCCACAACCTCGACCCAGGAATCTTGTGTAAAATTAAATTTTACTCCAACATTTTTATCGATGAGAAGCTCTTCCTTGGTCGTTTTACTCTCATCTTCAAGTGCGGTCACGACATATTCAGATTGAACAGTCTCAACCGCTTGAGAGGACTCTTTAACATGCTCATTATTTTCATTCGAATAATCTATGGGCCACTGCACCTCTCTGTTTTTACTATTTTGAGGAAGCTCCACCAAAACAGTCGTTTCAACTTCATCACCAGGCAATGACACCAGAGCACGTTCTTCAAATGCGTTTGTTGCCACAGATTTTTCCGGCCGCTCAGAACTATTAAAAAGATAGACAAACAGGAGCAATACCAAACTGACCGCAACCAAGGATAAAATCTGCCAGCGCGGTAAAGCGTGTTGCTCAGATACATTATCTTTAGTTTTACAAACATTTTCCAACACAGGTAAAGGCTGCTGTATTTCACTATTTTCGTAAAGCTTAACTAAAGTGTCAGGGTTCAATCCCACTAAACGTGAATAATTACGAATATAACCTTTAACAAAAATAGCCTCAGGTAATGCACCATAATCATCTCGCTCTAATGCGCTCACTATATTTTCATCCAGATATAATTGCTCAGCAACATCCATCTGGCTTAACTGGCGTGACTCACGCGCTTTGCGCAATTGAGAACCAATCCCAACGGCCGCAGAAGAGTGGCATTGATCTTTTTTGGAAGATTCGACAAATGTCGTCATGGTTTTTTCGACTCCAGATACCATTGAGCCTCTTGAGATTCAGGAAACTTCTCAGTCAAAGATTTGGCATATTGTGTCATCATTGTCTGATTTTCATTGAAGCGCTCTATTCGTAAACCTAACCACAAAGATTCAGAGCTCTCCACAGAAACTCCATCATAGCGCTGAAGAAACGCACGAGCCTGCATATAGTTTTTTTGTTCGAATTCAAGAAGCGCCAACTGATAAAGCGAGCGTGCCCGAAGTGGATGAACCTCCACTGCCTTGCGAAAGTAAAACTCAGCCTTCTCCTTATCCGGCAAGCGCAATGCACACAGCGCTGCATTTTCATAAGCCTCTTCCGGTGTCGCATAAAGTGGATTACGCGCACTCACTAAAAAACGCTTTTCAGCATCATCATAACGACCCTGCTCACATAAAAATACACCATAATTGTTCTGCATTGATGAATCATCAGGCGTGAGTTTTGTTGCCTTTAAATAGTGAGATTCTGCCAGTGCTGCTTGCCCCAACAAACGATAGGTTTCCGCAATATAGTGGTGTGTTGAAGGCATCTCCGGCTTTAATTCCAGCGCCTTGCGTAACTTCGCTATACCATCCCTCTTATTGCCCTGGAGAATATAAGCATGTGCCAACCGAGAATTCACATCAGCCGCTGTTTGACGATTATCCTCAAGAGTTTTTGTCGATGTTGTACTGCAAGCCATCAGGCTAACAACAATAATTAAAAGCAAAATAATTTTATACATTCGAGATTAACCCACCCTGGTAATCGTATTGCGTTTAGTTCGATCTTTTACTTGCCCGGCTAACTGCCCACATGCCGCGTCAATATCTTCGCCACGGGGTTTACGAGTCACTGTAATCAACCCTGATGACATCAAAATTTGCCTGAATCGCTCAATCGCCTCCAGTGTTGAGCACACATAACTTGTTCCCGGAAAAGGGTTAAATGGAATTAAATTAATTTTTAAAGGAATTCCTTTTAACATTTTAACAAGCTGCCTTGCATGTATAGGTAAGTCATTAACACCATCAATCATGACATACTCAAACGTAATCGTCCGCCCAGTTTGCTTTTCAACATAACGCCTGCACGCTGCGATCAGTGATTCAAGCGGGTACTTTTTATTCACAGGCACTAACGTATTACGTATTTCATCGGTAGTCGCATGCAAAGAGATCGCCAAACTTACATCACTTATTTCAGTGAAACGATCTAGCGCAGGCACTACACCCGCAGTACTTAAAGTAATACGCCGTTTCGATAGACCAAAGCCCAAATCATCCTTCATTAAGTTCATCGCGCTGATGACATTATTGAAATTAAGCAGAGGTTCGCCCATTCCCATTAAAACAACATTCGTAATGGGGCGTGGCTTTCCACGCTCGCTGTTTAAATGATGATAAACCCACCAAACCTGACCAATGATCTCACTCACGCTCAAATTTCGGTTAAAACCTTGTTGTGCCGTGCAGCAAAAAGAGCAATCAAGCGCACAACCCACCTGAGACGAAACACATAATGTTCCCCGCTCCTTTTCAGGAATCAGAACCGTTTCAATACAGTTGCCATCGTCTAACTGAAAAAGCCATTTGCATGTTCCATCTTTTGATGTTTGTTGCCGTATCATTTCGGGCACTTTAATCTCTGCACTCTCTTTCAAATGAGTACGAAGCACTTTGCTTAAATTGGTCATCTCATCAAAGTCATGAACGCCAACCGAATAGATCCACTTTAACACCTGCGATGTACGAAAAGCCTTTTCTCCCATCTGAGAAAAAAAGGCCTCCATCGCCTGCCGGTCTAAATCCAGAAGATTGGTTTTGACCGAAGTTTTTTTAGTCCCGACACTCAAAGCAAATTACCGAGTACGTGCACACACACAACTTCCACATTTTGTGCCAAAAAAATACTCAATCTCCTCTTTAGCCGTTTCAACCGCATCAGAACCATGCACTGCATTTTCATCAATGGAACTTGCAAAATCTGCACGAATCGTGCCGCCCGCTGCTTCCGAAGGATTGGTTGCGCCCATCAAGTCACGGTTTTTTTTGATCGCATCTTCACCTTCGAGCACTTGCAACATCACAGGGCCAGAAATCATGAATGAAACCAGATCATTAAAAAACGGACGCTCTTTATGAACAGCGTAAAAACCTTCCGCTTGCTCACGCGTCAGTTGCTCCATTCTTGAAGCCACAATTTTTAGACCCGCATTTTCAAAACGGCTATAGATTTTCCCAATCACATTTTTTGCAACAGCATCAGGTTTAATAATAGAAAATGTACGTTCAATTGCCATGAATTATCTCCAGTTTTTTATAGTAAGTAGTGCTGAAATCTAGGGCAGAAGTGTAGCGTTTTATTCATCATTTAGCCACCGACAGATCAATCAATGTTTTAAATGGCTCACCCACATTTTCTTGCACCAGCTTTGGCACCAGATAACCTGGCAATCGCCCTTGCAGTGCGACCATCAAATCAACCGCCTCAGCTCGGCTCACCTCAAAATGTGCAGCGCCCTGCACTCTATCCAGAAGGTGTAAATAATAAGGTAAAACATCAACACCAAACAGCTTTTCACTCAGGCTCTCCAATGCATCAACAGAATCATTCACTCCGCGCAACAAAACGGATTGATTGAGCAAGGTCACTCCGGTTTGTCTTATTCTAAAAATTGAGTCACTGACATGAGCGTCAATTTCATTAGCATGATTCACATGCAGCACAACAACCACTTTGATTTTTTCTTGTAGTTGGCTTAGTCGTTCAACAAACCCATGATCAACTCTGGAAGGTAATGCAATCGGCGTGCGCGTATGCAAACGCAACCTGCGAATATGAGGTATTTTTTCAAGGCGCTGCATCAACTGGAAAAGCCGGTCATTGTTCAATGTCAGTGGGTCACCGCCACTTAAAATAACCTCACTAATATCAGCATGACTTTCCAGATAACTAAAAGCTTGCGCCCACTGCTCTGTTGTTGGCGTTGCATCTTGATAAGGAAAATGACGACGAAAGCAGTATCGACAATGGATAGCGCAGGCGGCACTTGCAATCAACAGCGCTCTGCCACGATATTTATGCAAAATACCTCTGTACGGCATTGAACTGGATTCGTCCAAGGGATCATCAGTGAAGCCTGCTACATCCAGTAGTTCATCCGCATGAGGGAGCACCTGACGCAGCAAAGAATCGTTCGAATCATTTTGATTAATCCGCGCAATCCAGTCCAGCGGCACACGAACGGGAAAACTTTGATGAGCACCCTGCATATCGGCCTGCTGCTCTGAGGACAGTTGCAACGCATCTGCTAACGCATTCGGTGCTTTAATCGACCGTGCCAGCTCTTTTTTCCATAATTTTTTCCCCTGACTTTTCATGTAGGGTCAAGATACAGGAAAGGCTGAGTATATGCATTAAACATACTGCCCTGCACACCACCCTGATGACCATGCCCATTGAAAGTTATATCCGCCCAACCAACCTGTCACATCCATCACCTCACCAATAAAATAGAGCCCAGGTACATTATTGGCTTCCATTGTCTTTGATGAAATTGCATTACAATCTACACCACCAATTGTGACTTCTGCTGTTCGATAACCTTCGGTGCCATTCGGTTTGATCTTCCAGCAATGAAAAGTATCAGCGATCTGTTGAAGCAGTACATTCGATGTATCAGCCACTATTTTATCGGCCAGCTCCCTACTCAAAAATGCAGTCACTAAACGCTTCGGTAAATGCTTGGCCAGGTAGGTTTTAATCTGCTGATTAGGGTGCGCCTTCTGTGCTTTTTTTAAACCCTCATACAAACCCAAATTCGGGAGCAAATTAATTTCAATCCACTCACCCGATCTCCAGAAAGAAGATACCTGCAAAATTGCCGGGCCACTCAAACCACGGTGAGTAAACAGAACATTTTCTCGAAAACTGGCACACGCATTCGTCACTACACTGTCTACAGCAATACCCGTCAAAGCCGAGTAACGTGCTTTATCTTCTGGTTGCAGGGTGAAAGGCACTAGACCTGCCTGAGTAGGCTGAATTTTAATTCCAAACTTCTCAGCAATTTTGTAGCCAAAGGGCGAGGATCCCATGGAGGGAATAGAGAGCCCTCCCGTAGCAATAACGAGCGATTTACACAGAAAATCCCCTCGTGATGTTTTTAAAGTAAAGTGACCATTATCCAGTTTATTAACTTTATTAATTTCAGTTTTTAACTGAGTTTCCACGCCTGCTTTTTTATTTTCGGCCAACAACATGTTGAGAATATCTTTGGCACTGTTATCACAAAATAGCTGACCGTGATCACGCTCATGAAAAGGAATTTGATAATCATAAATCAAAGCCAGAAAATCCCACTGAGAAAAGCGGCTTAATGCAGACTTACAAAAGTGGGGATTATGAGAAAGGTAATGTTCCGCACTCACTTCATAATTAGTGAAATTGCAACGCCCTCCTCCAGACATCAAAATTTTGCGCCCTGGTTTATTACCTTGATCCAACATCAGCACCGAACGCCCACGTTTGCCTGATTCAATGGCGCACATTAAACCCGCTGCACCTGCACCGATGATGATAACGTCTGGTGATTTCATGGAAAACCCTATTACAAAGAAACCGCCATTGTACAGCGCTATGTTAAAGTGTCGCCATATCAAAACGGCTTGAGAAAAACAGCGATGTGGCTACAAAAAGAGATCCATTTAAAAGCGCGCCCCCGAGGCTTTCATCTCATTACAGATGAAATAACGGGTGAACTTCCAGAACTGAAAAATTTCAGTATTGGTTTGATTCATATTTTTATCAAACATACTTCCGCTTCGCTGACAATCAACGAAAATGCTGACCCGACAGTACGGCAGGATTTTGAGAGCTACTTTAGTCGTGCCGTTGCAGAAAACGAACCCTATTATCTACACACCGATGAAGGCCCTGATGACCTTCCCGCTCATCTGAAATCCAGCATACTGGGCAACAGCCTGATGATACCGATCACCAATGGCAGACTCAATCTGGGCACATGGCAAGGAATATACCTTTGTGAACATAGAAATTATGGCGGCAGTCGCCATATCGTCATCACTGCTCAGGGGCAACAATGAAACACCTCGACTTACGCCAACAGCTCATTGATACCACTTTAGCCATGAATGCCAGCGGCATCAACCAAGGCACTTCTGGAAATATCAGCGTACGTGTTGAAGGTGGTTTTCTAATCACGCCATCTGCGCTGCCTTACAACAAATACCAGTGTGAAGATATTGTTTTTATGAACCTGTCTGGTGAATGGGAGGGCATACGCAGGCCTTCCAGTGAGTGGCGTTTTCATAAAGATATTTATCTTAACCGCAAAGATGCAGGAGCTGTGTTACACGCTCACTCACCCTCATGCACGACTCTGGCTTGTCTGAATAAAAAGATACCTGCATTTCACTACATGATTGCTATTGCAGGCGGCAATGATATTCGCTGCGCACCTTACGCCACTTTTGGTACACAAGAATTATCAGACTATACTCTTGATGCCCTTAAAGAACGCAAAGCCTGCTTACTTGCCAATCACGGCATGCTTTGCCTGGAACAAGACCTCTCCAAAGCCCTATCACTTGCCATAGAAATAGAAAACCTCGCACAAATCTACAGCCAGACATTACAGATTGGAACACCATTATTGCTTGACGAACATGAAATGACACGAGTATTAGAAAAATTCGAAGATTATCGAACAAGTATTTAGGAACGATCACGAAACAACTTATACATTCTCTCTTCAGTTAATTCGTAAACCTGTTTATCCTGAGTTTAGGTGTAAGCCACTATCTCATCGCCGCAAATCAATCTGCCTCACTTCCCTTTCCATGACGGTCAGCCACCAGATCCAGAACAGTCTGAAAATCGGTTTCAAAAGCCGTTTGTTCCTGATTCATTAAATTAATATGCCCCACCTTACGGCCTGCACGTGGTTTTTTGTCATAGAGGTGTAGGCGAGCGCTGTTGATTGCCAGCACAGCTTTACTGTCTGGGATTTCACCAATCAGGTTCACCATGCCCGCATAGCCCACTATATCGGTCGCGCCTAAAGGCAAACCCAGAATGGCGCGCAGGTGATTTTCAAACTGACAGGTCACTGCACCATCTTGAGTCCAATGGCCAGAATTATGAACACGCGGCGCAAACTCGTTAACCAGCAAACGATCCCCAGCCTGGAAAAGCTCCAATGCCAAAACACCGACATAATTCAGCTTATTAAGCACTTTCGCGGCGTACTCTTCTGCCAGACCTTGCATCGCATCGTTAGGTCGCGCTATCGACACCCGCAGGATACCACCTTGATGTTCATTTTCGGTTAAGGGATAAAAAGCAGTTTCGCCGCTGCAACTGCGAACAGCAATCATTGAGATTTCACGATCAAAAGACACAAAACCCTCGACGATAGCCGGGACTTCACCAATGGCCCGCCAGCCCTCGGCCAGATCTTCTGGCTGATGCAAAACGGCCTGACCTTTACCATCATAACCTTCACTGCGTGTTTTAAGCACAGCGGGCCAACCCACCTTGTCCATGGCTGCCTGCAAATCAGCCAGACTATTCACGGCAACAAAAGGAGCGGTATCAATACCGAGATCACGGCAGGCTGTTTTTTCAGTCAACCTGTCCTGAGCTGTTGCCAAGGCTTGTCGTGGTGGGTAGATCGCCACCTTATCGGCGAGGAAAGCCACTGATTCGGCGGGTACATTTTCGAACTCGTAAGTCACTACATCAACTTTTTCTGCAAGCCTGGCTAATAAGACTTTATCGTCGTAGGCACCTTTCAGTTGATGCGCCAGTGAGGCAGAGCAAACGCCCTCAGCAGGGTCGAGCACAATAAAATTCAGCCCCAGCGGATAACCCGCCAAAGCCAGCATGCGCGCCAATTGCCCACCGCCCAAAACACCAATCATTAGCCCTGTTCTCTTGGGTCAGAGTGAGCCAGAACCTTGTCGGTTTGGCTTTGACGAAACTCTTTCAGCGCCTCACGGAACTGAGAGTGTTTATTTCCAGCAATCGCCGCCGCCATCAGACCCGCATTGGTGGCACCCGCCTTACCAATCGCCAAGGTTCCAACCGGAATACCGGCAGGCATTTGCGCAATCGACAACAAGGAATCCATGCCATTAAGCGCCTTGGACTGCACCGGCACACCCAACACCGGCACCACAGTTTTCGCGGCCACCATACCAGGCAGGTGAGCCGCACCACCCGCACCAGCGATGATGACCTCAATACCCCGCGCTTCAGCCGCTTCTGCATAACTGAACAATTTATCCGGCGTACGGTGAGCAGAGACGACTTCAACTTCATGGGGTACACCCAAGCGCTCCAAAGCCTCGGCAGCATGACTCATGGTATCCCAGTCAGAGGTCGAGCCCATGATGATTCCAACCAGTGGTTTTTCGGTGTCAGTCATTGCAATGATTCCCCTTTGTAAACAAAACCAGGCGCAGATTATAACCTAAATTCTGCAAGTTACGGTGCAAAAATAACTATCACAAAAACCGTGCAGCTTGCACCGCAGGCAACGGCTCACTGAATAGATATCCCTGAATCAAATCACATCCTCGGTCACGTAAAAATGCAAGCTGTACTTCATTCTCCACCCCTTCGGCAATAATTTCGAGACCCAAAGTGTGACCCAGAGTAATAATGGCATCCACAAGTGCTGCATCTTCATGGCTATCAGGCAAATTACGCACAAAGGATTGATCAATCTTCAGCCGATCAAACGGGAATTTTTTTAGATAGCTCAATGATGAGTAGCCAGTGCCAAAATCATCCAGTGCCAGACAAATACCTAATTCATGCAACTCTTGCAACACTGCACTATTTTGATCAGAGTTCTGTAATAACAGGTTTTCAGTAATTTCCAGTTCCAGATGTTTCGCTGGCAACCCTGTTTTTTCAAGTATATCGGCCACCTGTTTCGCCAAATCAGGCTCCTGAAACTGGCGCGCTGAAAGATTCACCGCTACGGTAAGATCAGCCTGACCGGCATCAACCCACACCTTCGCCTGCTTGCACGCCTCCTCCAAAACCCATGCACCGATGGGTACGATCAGGCCACTCTCTTCGGCCAGAGTGATAAACTCACTGGGCATCACAATACCGCGTTCTGGATGAGTCCAGCGCAATAACACCTCGAAGCCACTGACTGCCCCGCTATGTGCTTCACGTTGCAACTGATAAAAGGGGGTCATCTCACCGCGCACCAAAGCTTCATGCAAATCGTTCTCCAGTGTGAGCCGATTTTCAGAATGAGCATTCATATTTTGAGAGTAAAAACAGTAGTTGTTGCGACCCTTTTCCTTGGCACGATACATCGCACTATCAGCATTTTTCATGAGTAGTTCAGGAGTCTCTCCATCACAAGGAAAAAGTGCAACACCGATGCTGCTGGAAATATGCAAAGTATGCCCATCTATTTTAAACGGTTGACGAAAGGCTGTAATTAATTTGTGTACAACCTGTTCCACCTCCTGTCGTTTTGCTATACGTGAGAGCAGCACGGTGAACTCATCACCGCCCAAACGAGCAACAGTATCTTCATGACGCACCGTCTCTTTCAACCGTTTTGCCACCGCTTGCAATAACTGATCACCAATACGATGACCGAGACTGTCATTAATATTTTTAAAGCGATCCAGATCAAGAAATAGTACGGCTAATGATTCACCGCTGCGCTCCACCTGAGCCAAAGCACATTCGAGTCGATCATGAAATAGGCGACGATTAGGCAGAGCCGTTAAAGCATCATGATAAGCCTGATATTCGATACATGCCTCACGCTCTTTTTGCTTGGTGATATCTATGAACAGTGCGACATACTGGTTATTTTCACCATACTCACTAGGCAATGTACTAATAGTCATCCATTGTGGATAGTCCTCACCATTTTTGCGCCGATTCCACACCTCACCCTGCCAATGGCCTTGGGATTTTAGGTTTTTCCACATCTGCTGGTGACATTCAGGAGACTCTTTATCTGAGCGTAACAATCGTGGTGTACGCCCCACAACCTCCCCTTCGGAATAGCCGGTAATCGCTGAGAAGGCGGGGTTGGTCGATTGAATAACCCCCGCGTTGTCAGTAATCATGATCCCTTCCATGGTGCTATTAAATATCTCGGTCAATTGCCGATTGTGCCAACTCATCTCGTAGCGCTGAAATGCCTCCAGCACATGCCACCTCAGCAGTGAATCATCCCACGGTTTTGTCAGAAATTTAGAAATTGATCCCTGATTAATTGCATCGGTCACAGCACTAAAATCAGCATAACCACTCAGTACAATACGGATCGTTTCAGGAAAACGGTGGCTCACCTTATTAAACAGCTCAGAACCCGTCATTCCCGGCATACGCTGATCCGATATAATGACGTTAATTTTATGCTTCCCCAGCACCTGCAAAGCATCAGCGCCACTTGTCGCACAATAGATATTGTAGCCATCTTGCTTCAATGCGCGTCGCATCGCGGTCTGGATATTGTGCTCATCATCAACTAACAAGAGATTTCGTTGCATAATCATTCACTCCTAAGAAGTTTATTTAGCCAAACGAGTCACCGCATCTACCAGCAACCCATCATTAAGCGGCTTCTCCAATACCGCATCAGCGCCCTTTGCAAGCGCTTTATCCAATTCCACCCGAGATAGAGCAGAAATCACTACTATTTTCATTGATGTTCAAAATTCGCTACTGAGCGACTTGAGAATACGTTGGCGATAGGGTGATCAGCCTGATCCAACAAATATTTACTTAATAACATGCCATAGCCTGCATCATCACCGACAAGCCTTTTTCCATGCTGCATAATCTGAGCAAACAGTGGTTGCCCCTCGCACGATCGCTTCTTAACGTTTTATTAATGCCTCTAAGAATAAAGTATTGATAACAGTCGCAAGGCTATTAATTTTTCTTGGAGTATTGAAATGAAAGCACTACCTATAAGAGCAATGCTAATACTGGGGTTTCTCTTGTTTGGCAGTAACGCGCTCGCTGAAACTGAAGAAAAAGGCTGGAACGCATCTGTAGGATTAATAGTCGGAGGTGTCAGCGGCGAAGGTCAGCTTGATGCCTATGGCGGAAAGAAACTCA